>NZ_BAAHXE010000001.1:0-190128 GCF_054657095.1 Hydrogenophilus islandicus
ACCGCAGAAACGAAAGTCTAACAAATCCAATCAACCCACGTCAACCCCCACCGCACCGCCACGCCACTTCTCAGCACCGGCGCAGCAGAGGAAGGCGCGATGATACAGAGCAAAAAGAGCGCAGTCAAGGGGGCTTCGCGGTATCATCATCAACCGCTAACGCTCTTGTCTGGATCAAAGATGCCTTGGTCTGCTCGTCTGCTCTTTTTTGCCGCGGCGCTCTGTGCTCTGGCGGCTCTTGCTGCCGGGTTCGGCCTCTTTGCCCCATGGGCCCCTTGGCTCGACGGCGAGGGAGGGGTTCTGGCACTGGTTGTCAGTGCGATCGCTTTTGCTGGCTCCGGCGCATTTCCTTGGGTGCTCCACCGCTTGCAGCGCAACGACTGCACACCGACCAGCGACAAAAACAACCTCTGAGTGACAGCCCGACTCCTCCAGAAGGCATGGCCAGCTGTTTATGCCCATGAAGCACCGTTGGGAATGCCGCACGGGTATAACGGTTGAATTGCAGGCGCGGCCGGAGGATAATCGGCATGGATGAAGCCCGGGCTGGAGTCGATGATGGCGAATTACGTGCTGCTTGTGATTGGCGCGGCGCTCGTGAATAACGTCGTGTTGGTGCGCATCCTTGGCCTTTGTCCGTTCATGGGGGTCTCGAAAAAGGTAGACACCTCGGTGGGGATGGGGTTGGCGACTCTCTTTGTGTTGACGCTGGCGTCAGGGTGCAGTGCGTTAATTGAAAATTATCTCCTCGTACCCCTTGATCTTCAGTATTTGCGCACGCTCTCGTTCATCGTTGTGATTGCTGCGATCGTGCAATTTACTGAAGCGGTGATCCAGAAGACGAGTCCATTGCTCCACCAGGTTCTTGGCATCTATCTACCGCTCATCACGACCAATTGCGCCGTGCTGGGGGTGCCGCTTTTGGCAGTTGCCGGCAAGTACGATTTCTTTGAGTCATTGCTCTTCGGCGCGGCATCGGCCGCTGGTTTCACGTTGGTGATGGTGCTCTTTGCCGGAATTCGCGAACGGCTTGATGGAGCAGACGTTCCCACGCCCTTTCGTGGGGCAGCGATCGCGCTGATCACCGCGGGAATCATGAGTTTGGCGTTCATGGGCTTTGCCGGGCTAGACCGCTGAGGGTCATCAGAGGACAGAAAAATGGTCGCAGCGCTTGGGGTGATGGGGGGGATCGCTCTCCTTCTTGGGGTGATCCTCGGTTGGGCGAGCGTCCGCTTTCGCGTCGAAGGCGATCCGATCGTCGATCAAATTGACGCCATTTTGCCGCAAACGCAGTGCGGCCAGTGCGGCTATCCCGGCTGCCGCCCTTATGCGGAAGCGATTGCCAAAGGGGAAGCCGATATCAACCGTTGCCCACCAGGGGGGGAAGAGGGTGTCCGCCGACTCGCTGACCTCCTTGGACGAGAATTTAAACCGCTTGAGCAGGAAGAGGCGGCAGAAAAGCCCAAATCGGTGGCGGTTATCGACGAAAGCCGTTGCATTGGGTGTACACTTTGTATCCAGGCCTGCCCGGTCGACGCGATTGTTGGGGCAGCGAAGCAGATGCATACGGTGATCGACTCCCTCTGCACAGGGTGCGAGTTGTGTGTCGCCCCCTGCCCTGTCGACTGCATCACGATGGAGCCGATTCCGCAAACGCTTGCAACCTGGAAGTGGCCGAAACCGACCCAAGACGAGACACGACTGGCCCCTTTCCAGACGGTCGATCTCAGGGCCGCAAGTAGAGGAGCTTCGTTGGCAGTGGCTGAAAGCGAAACACCCCAGCATGAGCGGGAGACGCTATGAGACGCTTTTTCGCTGCGATGCTCCACGCCGCTGGCCACGAGCGCTACGACCCTATCGCCCATCGGCGACTCTACCCGATCGATGGGGGCATCGCTTTCCCCGACTACCATAAAAAAGAGTCGTCGGAAATTCCCCTGCGGACCGTACCCCTTGCTTCGCACTACGTCGTGCCGCTTGTCACCCACCCCCGTTCGACTGCTCGTCCGCTCGCGGCAGTGGGTGCATACGTGCGCAAGGGGGAAAAGATCGGTGACCCCGAGGATCCATTCGGTATCGCGGTTCATGCGCCGACCTCTGGGGTCATCCGTGATTTGGGGCACTACCCGATGACCCACGTTTCCGGGTTACCCGCGTTAGCCTACCTGATCGAACCTGACGGAAAAGATGAGACGCATGAGCCAAATCCCTACCGCGGTGCTGCAGACGACACCGATGCGGTCCGCGCTTTCCTCCAAAGCATGGGCCTAGCCGGAATGGGGGGTGCTGCGTTTCCGACCCACGTGAAGGTCGCCTCCGGCCCAGCACGGACATTGGTCATCAACGGTGCCGAGTGCGAGCCGTGGATCACCTGCGATGATCGGTTGATGCGCGAACACCCCGGCGAGATTGTCGCTGGCGCGTTGGTTCTTGCCGCCGCTGTTCATGCCGACGAAGTAGTGATTGCGATCGAAGAGAACAAGCCCGAAGCGATTGCCGCGATGCGGCAAGCCGCCGAAGCGAGCTCGGTCACCGTGGTGGCGATTCCCACGATCTACCCGGCGGGTGGAGAGAAGCAGTTGATCGCACGACTCACGGGAATCGAGGTTCCCTATGGCCGCCTCTCTGCTGAGTTTGGCGTGCTGGTCTTCAATGTCGGCACCGCACGCGCAGCCCATCGGGCGATTCAGCGGGGTGAACCGCTCATCGAACGCGTCGTCACGCTCACCGGGGCCGCCGCAGACCCGGGTAACCGATGGGTCCGCATTGGCCATCCGATTGCCGAACTGATCGACGAGATGCGCCCCACTCCCGACGTCGACCGCTACCTGTTGGGTGGCCCGATGACCGGTTTTGCGATTCCCGATCTCGACGCGCCGATCCTCAAGGGGAGCAACTGCATCATCGCAGCTTCCCCTACCCTCTTTCCCCCACCCCCCCCAGAGCAGCCGTGTATCCGGTGCGGCGCTTGCGCCCCAGTCTGTCCGGCACGACTGGAACCGATGGCGCTTTACTGGTTCGCACGGGCCAATCAGTTTGACAAAGCCCAGGCGTTTCATCTCTTCGACTGTATTGAGTGCGGGTGTTGTGCTTACGTCTGCCCTGCCCACATCCCGCTGGTCGATTATTACCGTTACGCCAAAAGCGAGATTGGGGAACGCGAACGGGAGAAACAGAAATCCCAGCAGGCGAAAGCGCGCTTTGAGTTTCGCAACTTCCGATTGGAACGAGAGAAGATGGAAAAGGCGGCTCGCGCTGCAGCCAAAGCGGCAGAGACCAGACGCAAACTGGAAACGGAAGAGGATCGTGGCGCTGCGATGCTTTCCGAAGGAGAGGAAGCTCAGACCGTCTCCGGGGATGTCGCACCCTCAGCTGAGGCCGAGCGGAAAAAGGCGCTCGTTGCGGCGGCATTGGCACGCGCAAGGACGAAACGGGGTGCAGTTGATTCAGGGGAGGAGACCGAATGATCACCGCCCCCTATTGGCGCGCGCCGGCAAGCGTAACCCGTGTGATGGGTTGGGTTTTGCTCGCGCTGCTTCCTGCGGTCGCGACATTCGTCGCCCTCTTTGGTCCGCTGGTGCTCGCCCAACTGCTCCTCGCGTCGATCACTGCACTCGTACTGGAAGGGACGATCCTGGCGCTACGCCGGCGGCCTGTGGTTCCGGCAGTAACCGACCTCTCCGCCGTGGTCACCGCGTGGCTCCTGGTCCTCTCGCTCCCTCCGACGGTTCCCTGGTGGCTGACCGTGCTGGGGGTCGTGATCGCGATCGGTGGTGCGAAGCAGCTCTACGGCGGAATTGGCCAAAACCCGTTCAATCCGGCGATGGTGGCGTTTGCCGCGCTGATCGTCTCGTTTCCTGCCGAGCTTTCCCGCTGGCCGACACCGACGACGTCGGTTGCCGCACAGTGGCAGAGTTTCCTCGGCAACCCCGAACCCGACGCGCTCGCTGGGGCAACCGTGCTGGATACGCTCCGCACCGCGACCCGTAGCGGCACAGCCATCGGGGAGGTGCTGCAAGGCGGAGCACCCTTGGGCCACCTCTCCGGAGCGGGCTACGAATGGGTTGCGTTGGCATTTCTTGTCGGCGGCCTCGTGCTCGTTTGGCGGAGTGTCATTCCCGCCCGGCTCCCCTTCGCGTTTCTGGGGACGTTGACACTGCTCACCACGATCGCGTGGTGGCTCGTTCCCGATCGCTTCGCCCCCCCCTGGGTCCATCTTTTTGCCTATAGTACGATGCTTGCTGCCTTCTTCATCATCACCGATCCGGTGAGTGGTGTCGTCACCCCGCGCGGGCAGTGGGTGTTCGCTGCCGGTGCAGCCCTCCTCGTCTTTTTGATCCGCCACTTTGGACAGTTTCCCGATGGCGTCGCTTTCGCGGTGCTGCTGATGAATCTCGCTGCACCCTGGATTGAGCTCAAGACGCAACCGGCTGTTTTTGGGAAGAGACGATGAACGATCCTCAGCAGCCCTCGATCACCCAAGCGGTCGTTCGCTCGTCGCTCACTCTTGGCGCTTTTGCCCTCGTCTTTACGCTCCTCATGAGTGGCGCTTACCACCTCACCCGTGATCCGATCAACGAGGCGGTGAAGCGCGAAGAGTTGCGCCTGGTGAAAGAGCTCGTTCCTCCTCCACTGGACGAAGAGGCGATCCGCCCGTTCCCCCTCCCCGAGCCGATTCAACGGGAGCTCGATGTCGCGCCTGAGGCGAAAGGGTATGCCGTTTTTCGTGCGGAGAAGCCTCAATTGGTGATCGTCCCTGCGCGCAGCCGGCAGGGGTATGGGGGAGATGTGGTCGTGATTGTCGCCGTAAACGCCCAAGGCGAACTGGTCGGGGCACGGGTGACGCAGCACCATGAGACGCCGGGACTCGGAGACTACATCGATCCGGCGCGCGACCGCAATCGAGCGCACCCATGGATCGCGCAGTTTTCTGGCTGGGCCGTTGCGAACCACTCCTCACCGTGGCGGGTCAAAAAGGATGGCGGTTTCATCGACGCCCACGCCGGTGCAACGATCAGCGCCCGCGCAGCAACCGCGGCGATCGAACGGGGCGCACGCACGGCCCACCGCGCTTTTGCCGAGCTTGCGGCGTTGGCGCAAGGGATGCCGTAAACCGCTTAGGGAGCAAAAAGAATGAACAACCCAGAACCGCCTTTCCAAGAACTGAGCGTCAATGGTCTGTGGAAGCAAAACCCTGCGCTCGTGCAGTTGCTGGGTCTCTGCCCGACACTTGCTGTGAGTACGAGCTTTGTCAACGCCGTGAGCCTGGGTCTTGCGACCGTCCTCGTGATGATGGTAGCCAGCGGTGCCGTTGCCCTGTTGCGCCCTGTGATCCCGCGCGAGATCCGCATCCCAGTTTTTGTCTTGGTGATCGCTGGGCTCGTGACGGTGGTCGACCTCCTGATGAACGCCTATCTCCACTCGCTCTATCTCGTTCTGGGGATCTTTGTCCCGCTCATTGTCACGAACTGTATTGTGCTGGCGCGGGTTGAGGCGTTTGCGGCGAAAAATCGCTCCAGTTTCGCCTTGATGGACGCGCTGATGATGGGGCTGGGACTGGTTTGGGTCTTGGGGCTGATTGGTGCGGTGCGTGAGATGCTTGGCCAAGGAACACTCTTTGCCGGCATCGAATGGATTGTCCCTTCCTGGTCGGCGATTACCCTTTTGGGCGAAGAGAGCCGGGGATTCCTGCTGGCGATGCTGCCCCCGGGTGCTTTTGTCGTCCTCGGTTTTCTCGTGGCGATCCACAATGCGCTCACCGCGGGGCATAAAAAGCGACAGAAAGCGCAGGCCCGAAGTGCGGGAGGATCACCGCTTGCGCCCGCTGCGAGCGAGAATCTACCATGAGTCACCAGCTCATGTCCGAAGCGGAGATCACCGCGGCATTCGCCCGTTGGCAAGCGGCCAATCCACAACCGACCACAGAACTTCGCTATGAGACCCCTTTCCAGCTGCTCGCCGCGGTGGTGCTCTCGGCCCAGACGACCGATCAGCGCGTCAATGACGCCACGCGCACCCTTTTTGCCGTTGCTCCTGACGCGTGCACGATGGCGGAACTCCCCGAGGAGGAGATCGCGCGCCACATCCGCCAAACCGGGCTCTTCCGCAGTAAAGCGCGTCACCTCAAAGCGCTTGCCGAGCGGCTCTGCCGCGACCACCAGGGAGCGGTACCCAACGACCGCGCCTATCTTGAGAGTCTCCCTGGCGTAGGGAGGAAGACGGCCAATGTCGTGCTGAACACCCTTTTTGGCGAAGAGACGATCGCCGTCGACACCCACATCTTTCGGGTGAGCAACCGGATGGGTTTAGCGCCGGGGAAGAGTGTCCGTGAAGTGGAGGAGATGCTCCTTGCACGTGTCCCGCAACCCTACCGTCGCCACGCCCACCATTGGCTGATTCTGCACGGCCGCTACACCTGCACCGCGCGCAAGCCCCGCTGTGACACGTGTTTGGTTGCGGACCTCTGTCACTATCCGGAAAAACGGAGGCATCATGCTCTTTCAACCCTCCCGTGACGACGTTCGCCGTTTTCTTGCCGAGAGTTACCGCCGGTGGCGAGCAGGACTACCGCTCGAGCCGATGCAGGTGGTTGCGGCCGAGGTGATTGCGCTGCACCCGGAGTACTTTCCTCTCTTTGAAGACGAAGAGGCGCTCTTTCGCGACTACACGCCGGAGGATGGCGGGGTCAATCCCTTCCTCCATCTGACCCTCCATTTGGCGGTCGCCGAGCAGCTGATGATTGACCAACCCCCAGGGATCAAGGCGCTCTTTGCCGCCCGCGCACGCAAGCGGGGGGACGTTCATGAGGCGCTCCACGATCTGGTCGAAGCGCTGGGGGTGACGCTTTTTGAAGCGCAACGGGCTGGGCAGATGCCCAACAACGATCGCTACCTCGAGCGGATCCGCTCGCTTCCGTGATCCGGGTGCTTAGCGCGGAACGCGGTAGTTCTCCTGCGTCATCAGGTCGATCCCGCAGGGGAACGACTCGACCCAGTCGATGAAGCGCTGGACCATCGCTTTGCCTTCAAAACGTTGGCCGTGCTGCGGGACGATCATCTCGATCTCGAGCGACCGCGCCATGTTGGCCCAGTAGCGCAGGATCTTTTGGGAAACCATGTAGCGGCGGTGGAAGGCTGCCATTTTGGGGATATGGGCGTCGAAGTCGCGCACCGGTTGCGCCGCCGTTTCGTGATCGACGATCGATACGCCCAAGTCGCCGGAAAAGAGGATTTTGGCTACCGGGTCGTAGAACTGGAAATTCCCTTCGGCGTGCATGAAGTGGGCCGGAAGCGCGATGATTTCGTGGTGTCCCAATGGAATGCGCATCCCCTCGTCGGGAATGCCGAGAATACGGTCCGAATAATCTTTGCCGGTGGTGAAATGGGGCACGAAACGGGTCCACAAGTTCGAAATATAGACCTTCGCATGGGAAGCGATGAGCCATTTATTCACCGACGCGATGATGTCGGGGTCGGCGTGCGAGGCAAAGAGGTAGTCGATCTCCTGGGGGCGACAATACTTGGACATCCCCATCAGAAGCCCCGTGTGGGTCATGTTGCCGCCCGGGTCGAAGAGCGCCGCGTGGTGGGCGTCGATCACCAAAAACTGGTTGCACTGCACGGCATGGTTGCGCGCCTCGTCGACCAGATCGTAGAACCCGAGCACGACGTGGTTGCCATCGTTGAAGAGCTCAACTGCCATCGATTGCTTCCCCCAATTCGGTTTTTTGATTGTCGCACAAAACGGTCAAGCTGCGCAACGCGCGGAATTGACCGCTTTTCTTCCCATTTTTCCTCCCCAAGCGCTCCCCCTTTTCGGCGACAATAGGGCAAAAGGAGAGGTCACGATGGACTGGGCTCAATACGAACCCCTCTGGCGACTGCTCGTTGTTCTGGTCATCCTGGCGCTGGGCGCGTGGGGTGTGGGTCAATGGCTGCGGCGGCGCCCGGCGCTCGTGAGCGCCAACCGGCAACTGCGCGTGGTCACCGCGGTTGCGGTCGGGACCCGAGAGCGGGTGGTGCTCCTTGAAGTGGAAGGGGAGAAGGTGCTGATCGGCGTCTCGCCCCAGGGGATCACCCCCCTTTGGCAGAAGAGTTTCGCCCAGACGCTGGCAGAGCAAAAAGGTGCTTCACAACGCGCTGAACCACCGGAAGAGAACTCCGCTGAGGAGCAGCATCACCGATGACGACGCGATCGCTTCCGCACGCTAACGCCGGGCGTAACCGCAACAGCAACGCCCAACCCCGTCAGCGAAAATGGTGGATGATTGTTGGGGTATTCGGCGGGGCACTCCTCATGATGAGCCCTGACCTCTTTGCCCAACAGGGGATCCCGCTTGCGACGGTCACCCCGCAGCCAGGGGGGGCGTCGAGCTACTCGCTCAACGTCCAGACGCTTCTGCTCCTCACCGCGCTCACGTTCCTGCCCGCGGCGCTCTTGATGATGACGAGTTTCACCCGCATCATCATTGTGTTGTCGCTGCTACGGATGGCGCTGGGGACGCAAACCTCCCCTCCCAACCAGGTCCTTATCGGGATTGCCCTCTTTCTCACCTTTTTCATCATGGCACCCGTATTCGACCGTATCTACCAGGAGGCGTGGCTTCCCTACCAGAACGATCAGCTCGCATTCGAAGCCGCGGCGGCCAAGGCGGCCGAACCGCTCAAGGGGTTTATGCTGCAGCAGGTCCGGGAAAATGATCTCCGCCTCTTTGCCGACCTCGCCCAGACGCCGCCGGTGACCAAACCGCAAGAGCTGCCGCTGCGGGTGATCGTCCCCGCCTACCTCACTTCGGAATTGAAGACCGCGTTCCAGATCGGTTTTGTGATCTTTCTCCCGTTCCTCATCATCGACATGATCGTCGCGTCGGTCTTGATGTCAATGGGGATGATGATGGTCTCGCCGATTCTGGTGGCGCTGCCGTTCAAACTCCTCGTCTTCGTGTTGGTCGATGGCTGGACCCTCTTGGTCAGTTCCCTTGTGCGCAGTTTTGGCCTTTGACGGAGAACGACGATGCACGCCGCACTCTTTGACCTCGCTCGCGACGCAGTGATCACAACGCTGCTCCTCTCAGCCCCCCCCTTCCTCGCCGCGCTCGTCACGGGGCTTATCGTGAGTATCTTTCAAGCAGCGACGCAGATCAACGAGATGACCCTCACCTTCATCCCCAAGTTTGTCGCCGTGGTGGTCACCCTCATCGTAATGGGTCCGTGGATGGGGCAGACGATTACCGATTTCATGACCCGTCTCATGACCCAATTGCCGCTCCTCCTCTCATGACCAGAACCCCAAGCCCTGCGGCACCCTAACCCCATTTGCCCTCTGACGCCAAGCGATGCTAACGATTACGAGCGCACAATGGGCAGAGTGGTTGACGATCTATCTCCTGCCGCTCTTTCGGCTCGCGGCGCTCGTCACAACCGCGCCGCTCTTTTCCAACCGCGCAGTTCCGGCGCGGATTCGCCTGGTCGTTGCTGTGGCACTCACTTTGGTGATTGCACCGACGTTGTCTTCCCCGCGTGAGCCGCTTCCGATCGGTTCTTGGGCGATGCTACCCGCCGTGGTGAGCGAAATCCTCATCGGTGCGACGATCGGTTTTTTGCTGCGCGTCGTCTTCGCTGCGATCGACCTTGCTGCATCATTGGTCGGTTTTCAGATGGGGCTCTCATTTGCCACCTTTTTCAGCCCAACGAGCGGCACCCAGACCCCTGTCCTCAACGAGTTCATCGGCGTCTTTGCTTCGCTCCTCTTCTTGGCGCTCGATGGCCACCTGATGTTGATCCTCGCGTTGGCGCGCAGTTTTGAGTGGCTCCCGCCGATGGGGGGAGCGATCTGGTCGTGGCAAGAGGGATGGCGGATTGCGATCGCCCTTCCGGCGATCCTCTTTACCACCGCGTTCATGGTGGCACTCCCGGCAACCGTTGCGCTGCTCCTGACCAACGTGGCACTCGGGTTTCTGACCCGAACCGCGCCGCAACTCAATATTTTCGCGATCGGTTTTCCCATCACGATCACGATCGGTTTCCTGACCCTCTGGGCACTCTACCCAGCCATCGGTGAGGCGCTTCAAAACCTTTTTGCCGATGGCCTCTCGTGGGCCGAGCGTTTCTTGCACGCGGTTGCGGCAATAGAGCGGTAATTCGGCTACCATTCTGCTCGTGACGGATCAGCTTCCTCCCTTCCCCCTCCCTGCGATTCTCGGCCCGACGGCAAGCGGCAAAACGGCTTTGGCGTTGGCGCTGAGCGAACGTTTTGCGCTCGAGGTGGTGAGTGTCGATTCGGCGCTCGTCTACCGCGGGATGGACATCGGGACTGCAAAGCCAACGACCGAGGAGCGGGCGCGCTGCCCCCACCACCTGATCGACCTCATCGAGCCCGAGGAGGTCTATACCGCAGGACGGTTCGTGCGCGACGCCGAAGATGCAGCGGCGGTAATCACCGCGGGGGGCCGTCTTCCCCTCTTTGTGGGCGGCACGATGCTCTACGCCAAAGCGTTCCACGAGGGGCTGGCGTCGCTTCCCCCGGCTGACCCGGCATTGCGGGCCAAAATCGACGCCCGTGCCGCCGAGGAGGGGTGGCCGCAGCTCCACGCGTGGCTCGCCTCGCTCGACCCCGCGACCGCCGCGCGCCTCTCGCCCAACGACCGGCAACGGATCCAGCGTGCGCTCGAGGTAGTCTTGACTACCGGTGTGCCCCTGGCCGAGACGCTCGCCCGCCAGGAATCGGCCGCGCAATCAGATCGGCTTGCCGTTCTGGCCCTCATCCCGAGCGACCGCACGTGGCTCCACCAGCGAATCGCTGACCGCTTTCACCAGATGCTCACGCAGGGTTTTCTTGAAGAGGTGGAGCGGCTGCGGACGCGGCCCACACTCACCGCAGACCACCCTGCAATCCGCGCCGTGGGCTACCGCCAGGCGTGGGACTACCTCGAAGGGGAGATCAGCTACGACGAGATGGTGACGCGAGCGATCACCGCAACGCGGCAACTCGCGAAGCGCCAGCTCACCTGGCTTCGGCAGTTCGCCCGCAATTGGCGGCAGGTGACAATCCTCGATCCTACCGACCCTCACTGGATCGACAGAGCCACCGAGTGGCTCTCCCGCCAGGCGATCACCGCGACGATCAGAAGGTAACCCAGCAGCGCGTAGCGCCAGTTGCCCCGGGCGAGCGCCACGGACGAGAGGCCAAAACGGGCCTCGAGCAGAAGATGAACCCCCGCCAACGGGTTGACCGCCAGGCCAATCGCCCATGTCCCGAGGAAGATGAGTGCCAGCATCACCGGATCGGGGTGAAGCGGCGCAAACCAAGCACTCACGAGCGTAATCGTGATCACCGCGTGAATGCCCAACGACGCCAAAAGGACCATCCCAGCCAAGGTCACGGCAGCGGCAAAGGTATCGAAGCGGGAAAAGGGAAGGAGCCCCTTGAGGAGCGGCAGCCAGGCGTCCACCCCAACCGAAAAGAGCCCTGCGGCAAGAAAGAGGAGCAGTTCGCCACGCATCAGCGGCAGGCGTTGGGTGATGTGCTGCTTGAGAATATGGAGCCCCTCACGTGCCGAGTAGCGCACGAAAATCACCGTGAGCGGCAGTCCGAGCGCAGCGAGATTGATGACCGAGAGCATCGCCCAAGCAGGTTGCCACCCACGCAACCCGACGACGATCAGCGCCATCGCCACCGGCAAAAGGAGCTGGCGCGGCGTCAAGGGGTATTCGGGTAAGTGGAGAAGCCTTTCGCGCTCCGTCCGCCAAAGGATCTCGGCCAGTGAGAGTGCGATGAGCAGCGCCGCAAGAGGTGCACCGTAGAGGGCGATTGCCGCGAGCGACGCGCCGGGGGCGTAGGTGAGTGCGACCGCCATCGCAGCGAAGAAGGGCGACCAGAGCGCCGCTGCGAGAAAGGCCCGCGCGATCGCCCGCGCCATCGCTTCGGGGAGCGGCCCCTGGGCGCGGCGAACCAGCTGCTCAACAGTGATCACCACCATCGAGAGGTTGATCACCGCCCCGATCAGATGGACCGCAACTGCGGCGTGGAGCAACCGCCGCCACGGTGGGGTGCCCTCCTTTTCGTGACGAAGGAGAGGAGGAGCGGGAGCGACCAGTTGGAGGAAGGTGACGCAGGCGAGCATCGCCACGAGGAGCGTATTCTGAGTGAGCATCCGCTCCCACGCCACCCGATAGCCTTGGAGCTCCGCTCCCACGGCCAAAAGGAGACCGAGGGTAAAAAGCGCCGCAACGTACCGTTTTTGCCGCGCATCGAGCGCCGGATAGAGCAAAGGGGCGATCAGCCAGGCAATGAACCCGGCGATGGAGAGTGTGGGTGCGCCCATCCCGCCGACAGTCGCCAAGAGGGCGACTGCGGCAATTCCCCAACCAACCATCGAGGGTTACACGTAGCGAACGGCAGGTGCCGTGTCCGAAGGAACGATCGTGCCGATGCGATAGACCTCCTCGCCGGCGCTGCACAGCGCCTTCTCGACCGCGTCGGCATGCTCCGCGGCGATGATCACGGTCATGCCGATGCCGCAATTGAAGACGCGCAGCATCTCGTCGTCTGCTACGCTTCCTTGCTCCTGGAGCCACTGAAAGAGCGCGGGCCAACGCCAACTCCCCCGCTCGATCGCTGCTGCGGTCCCATCCGGGAGGACGCGGGGGAGGTTTTCGGTGATGCCGCCACCGGTAATGTGGGCAAGCGCCTTGATTGCACCGGGATGGGCGGCACGGGCGGCCAAAACACTCTTCACGTAGAGGCGCGTCGGCGCCATGATCGCGTCACGTAACGGCACCCCGTCGAGCACGACGGCGCGATCGACATCGGGATCGACCCCGAGCCCCGTGCGCGCCAAAATTTTCCGGATGAGCGAGTAGCCGTTCGAGTGGGCCCCGCTACTCGCCAAACCGAGCACGACGTCACCCGGCGCGACCGTGCGGCCGTCGAGGATCTGGTCACGCTCGACCACCCCAACAGCAAAGCCCGCGAGGTCATATTCGCCATCCGGGTACATATCGGGCATCTCCGCCGTCTCCCCGCCGATCAACGCGCAGCCGCAGGCTTCACACGCCCGAGCGATCCCGGCAACCACCCGCTCGGCAACCCCGACGTCGAGCCGACCACAGGCGAAGTAGTCGAGAAAGAAGAGCGGCTCGGCCCCTTGGACCAGGATATCATTGACGCTCATCGCCACCAAATCTTGACCGATGGTGTCGTGGCGATCCCAATGAAACGCCAGTTTTAATTTCGTTCCCACCCCGTCGGTCCCTGAAACCAAAACCGGATCACGGTAGCGCTGTCCCAAGGCAAAGAGCGCGCCAAATCCCCCGATGCCGGCGATCACCTCGGGGCGCATCGTCTTTGCTGCCCAAGGCTTGATGCGATCAACGAGCCTATTCCCGGCATCGATGTCGACCCCGGCATCTCGATAGGTCAATCCTGTCACGATCTGCTCCCTTGCAGAAATGAGTTAGCCCAGCGATAATTCGCACTTTCCGAATTGTACGACGAACGGTTACCGAGACGAGAGGCACCCGGCCGGTGCAATTGCTGCTGGATCTTTTCGACCCCTTGCCGCAGCGGTTTGAGAATTTCGAACCCTACGGCAACGAAGCGCTTGTTGCGGCGCTTCTGCGCTTTGCGCACAACGAAACGATCCCCGGCGTGACAACCCCCCACCTGGCCATTTGGGGACCGCCTGGTTGCGGCAAGAGCCACCTGCTCCATGCCGTCGCGGAAACGGTGCGCGGGCAAGGGCAATTGGTTTGGTACGCCCCTTTGCGTGAACCCCTGGATGCCCCCCCGACCCAGTCGCCCGGCGCAGTGTTGCTCTTGGACGATCTGGAGGCCGCAGATCCCGCGACCCAGGAGCAGCTCTTTCACGCCTTCAACTGGGCGAATCGGCTCGGCCAGCGGTGGCTCGTTGCCAGCCAAACGCCGCCGAACCGCTTGCCGTTCCGGGAAGATCTCCGGACACGTTTGGCGCTTCTGCCCTCTTTCTCGGTCAAACCGCTCGATGACGTAGGGCGGGCGCAGCTCCTCCAGCGCCGCGCCGCGCAACTCGGTGTGTTGCTCTCGGACGAAGCGGTGCGCTTTCTGCTCACCCACCTGCCGCGCTCGATTCCGGAGTTGCTGCTCGCGCTCGAAGCAGCGAGCGAAGAGAGTTTGCGCCGAGGGAAGCCCATCACGGTGTCCCTCCTCAAAGAGGTTTGGCACCTCCTCTCCCAGGAACGTTAGACCATGGATTTGACGCTATTCGATTTGGACAACACTTTGCTGGCCGGCGACTCCGATTTCGCCTGGGCTCAGTTTCTGATCGGCAAAGGGTTGCTCGACCGAGAACTGCATGAAGCGAAAAACCGCCAGTTTTACGACGACTACGTCGCTGGGACGCTCGATATCGACGCTTTTCTCGCCTTTCAACTCGCGCCGCTCGCCCGGCATGACCGTGCCACGCTCGAGCGCCTGCGCGAGGAGTTTCTCAGCAAGGTCATCCGGCCGATGATGCTCCCGCATGCCCTGGCTGAAGTCGATCGGGCGCGGGCGCGGGGTGACCTCGTTGCGGTGGTAACGGCAACCAACGCATTCGTCACAGGCCCGATTGCGCGCGCGTTTGGGATCGAACACCTGATCGCGACGATTCCCGAGGTGGAACACGGGCGGTTTACCGGGCGGGCACGCGGCACCCCGGCGTTTCAAGCGGGCAAGATCGCGCGGGTCGAAGCGTGGCTCGAGTCGCTCGGTTACTGGTGGAGCTCGTTTGCCACGATCCGCTTTTACAGCGACTCGCACAACGATCTGCCGCTCCTTTCGCGCGTCGACGAACCGATCGCCGTCGACCCCGACGCACGGCTACGCGAGGCGGCGACCCGTAACGGTTGGCGTATCGTCTCGTTTCGATCGTGAGGGGCAAAGTATGATCCGGAAAATCTTACGGAAACTGACCGAAAAAATTGTCCCTCGCCCGAAACCATCGCTCCTGCCGGGAGAACAGTACGGCATTACCCCCGACCAGATCTCGGCGGCAGCGCGACGCGTCTGCGAGGTGCTGCAGCACAACGGCCATGAGGGACTGATCGTCGGGGGGGCGGTGCGTGACCTGATCCTCGGGCGGACACCGAAAGATTTCGACGTCGCCACCGACGCGCCACCTGAGCGGGTACGCGCCCTTTTTCGCCGTTCCCGCATCATCGGCCGCCGTTTTCGCATCGTTCATGTCTATTCGAACCACGAAACGGTTGAAGTAACCACCTTCCGGGCACACGGGGGCGATGAACTTGCAACCGACGAACATGGCCGAATTCTCGAAGACAACCGCTTCGGGACGATCGAAGAGGACGCATTGCGGCGCGACTTCACCGCCAACGCCCTCTACTACGATCCCATCAAGGGAGTGATCCGCGATTTCCACCACGGCGTCGGCGACCTCAAAGCGGGACTTCTGCGCATGATCGGCGACCCTGATCAACGCTACCGCGAAGACCCGGTGCGGATGCTCCGAGCGGTGCGTCTCGCGACCAAATTGGGGTTGACGCTCGATAGCGCCGCGCGCGCCCCGTTGCGGCGGCTCGCGCCGCTCCTTGCCAACGTCCCAACGGCCCGCCTCGTCGATGAGCTCCTCAAGGTCCTGACCTCAGGAAACGCACTCCAGTGCCTCATGCATCTCCAGGAAGAGGGGCTGGCGACCTATGCCCTGCCCCCGGTGGAACGGTTACTCGCCTCGCAACGCTACCGCCCCTTTCTTGAGATCGCGCTCGCCGCGACCGACCGGCGCATTCACGACGGCAAACCCGTCTCAGCCTCTTTTACCCTCGGTGCAATGCTCTGGCCAGTAGTGCGTGAAGCGTGGGAAGTGCGCGAGCAGGCAGGGGTTCCGCACGTTCCCGCCCTCCTTGAGGCGTGCGACGCTGTCCTCTCGGGCGAATTTGCGGCGCTGGCACTCACCCGGGCGCACGCCGCTGAGATGCGCGAACTGTGGTTGATGCAACCGCGCTTCGAAAAACGGGTCGGCAAATACCCCTACCGCCTGATCGCGCAGCCGCGCTACCGTGCCGCGTGGGATTTCCTCGCCCTGAGGGCGCAGGCAGGGGAGGTACCCGAAGCGCTCGTTGCGTGGTGGGACCAGTTTGCCCACGCGGGCGAAGAGGAGCGGTTGCGGCTGATCCGCGCCGCCGAAGGGAAAGAGGGTGGATCACCCGGCGCAAAGAAAAAACGGCGGCGGAGAAAAAAAGCGCGAAACGCGGCCGCACCTGCTGCAGCGGAGGATCGAGAGCACCAGCAAGCAACGCTTTCTGAAGGGGGCGACACGTGACCCTGGCGTTCCCCTCCTTGGAAACAGCGGAATTGGCCCGCGTCGCTGCGCTGAAGAACCGTGCCGTCACCGCCTACATTGGGCTCGGGGCGAACCTCGGCGACGCACCGCAAGCGCTCGCCCGTGCTGCGGGCACCCTTGGAAGGCTCCCCTACACGCGCCTTGCAGCACTCTCGCACCTCTACCAGAGCGGCGCCGTCGAGGTCGACGAGGAGCAGCCCGACTATACCAACGCGGTTGTGGCGATCGAAACTCGGCTCGACGCCGAGACGCTCCTTTCCGCACTCTTCGCGATCGAGAAGCGCTTTGGCCGCAAGCGCTCCGGCTACCATGCGCCGCGTACCCTCGATCTCGACCTGCTTCTCTACAGCGATGAATGCCACCACTTACCGCACCTCACCGTCCCTCATCCTCGGCTCCACTATCGCGCCTTTGTCCTGGTTCCGCTGCTTGAAATTGCCCCCGATCTCACTGTCCCAGGCCTTGGGCCACTGGCGCGGTACCTCCCGCTCGTCGCTGATCAGCCGATTCGCCGCCTCGCGCCGCTCCGCCCCGTCACCGACCCCTTGGCACAACCGGCATCGGCTCTGGCACAATGAGCACTTCGCCAACACCAGGGAGTAGACGATGAGCGAAGTGACCCAGACTCCGATCACCCTTGCGGCGCTGCAACGCAAGCGCGAAGCGGGTGAAAAGATCGCCATGCTCACCTGTTACGACGCGGCCTTTGCCGCACTCCTCGATCAAGCCGGGGTTGATGTTTTGCTGGTCGGTGACTCGCTGGGGAACGTCATCCAGGGCCACCGGTCGACGCTGCCCGTGACGCTTGAGCAGATGTGCTACCACACTGCGTGCGTCGCGCGCGGGGCACAACGGGCCTTCATCGTCGCCGATCTTCCCTTCGGAAGCTACCAACAGAGCCCAGAGCAGGCCTTCGCGAGCGCCGCGCAACTGATGGCTGCCGGGGCCCACATGGTCAAACTCGAAGGGGGGATGGCGATGGTTGACACCGTCCATTTCCTTGTGGAACGGGGCATCCCCGTCTGCGCCCATATCGGTTTTACCCCGCAATCGGTCCATCAACTGGGCGGTTACCGCGTTCAGGGGCGTCTGGAAGCGGAAGCGGAGCGGCTCTTCGTCGAAGCGGCTGCGCTCGAATCGGCCGGAGCGGCGATGATCGTCCTGGAGATGGTTCCGCGTGCGGTCGCCAAGGAGGTGACCCGGCGCAGCAACGAGATGATCACGATTGGCATTGGCGCAGCCCCCGAATGCGACGGCCAGGTGCTCGTCCTCTACGATATGCTCGATATCTTCCCGGGCCGTAAAGCGCGCTTCGTCAAAAACTTCATGGCTGGCGCAGGAAGCATCGCCGAAGCGGTTTCGGCTTACGTGCGCGCGGTGAAAGAGGGGACTTTCCCGGCCGACGAGCATTGCTACTAGCCAAGGAATCTCACCGATGAGCCACCCCATACAGACTGTGACGACGATTGCCGAGTGGCGGGCCGTGCGGGCGCAACTCCCAGAGGTCGCGTTTGTGCCGACGATGGGGGCGCTGCACGAAGGGCATCTCGCGCTCGCGCGGTTGGCGCTGCAACGCACCCCCCATGTCGTGGTGAGCATCTTCGTCAATCCCTTGCAGTTCGGGCAGAACGAAGACTTCGGCCGCTACCCGCGAAGGCTCGAGGAGGATCGAGCGCTGCTTACTCAATGCGGCATTCCCTACCTCTTTGCCCCGACGACCGACGAGATCTATCCGCAACCGCAGCGCTTCTTCGTGGAACCGCCGGAAATCCTCTCTTCGATCCTCGAAGGAGCAGCGCGTCCGGGCCACTTTCGCGGCGTTGCGACGGTGGTGATGAAACTCTTTGCGATCATTCAACCGACCCTCGCCTTTTTCGGCAAAAAGGATTATCAGCAGCTGATGATCTTGCGCCAGATGGTCGAGCAGTTCGCGTTGCCGATCACCCTCGTCGCTGGCGAGACGGTCCGCGCCGCAGACGGCCTTGCCCTCTCGTCACGCAACGCCTACCTCTCCCCCGCGGAGCGGGCAGAAGCCCCGCGGCTCTATCGGGTGCTTGAAGAGGTCGCCACAGCAGTAAGAAGCGGCTGCGGCGACTATCCGCGGCTTGAGAAAGAGGCTATGAGCGAGCTCACCGCCCACGGGTGGCTTCCCGATTACGTCGCCATCCGCCGTCGCGCCGACCTGCAACTGCCCACCCTCACCCCCCCGAACCGTGCGGTCGAGCCGCTCGTTGTCCTTGGCGCGGCGCGGCTCGGGACGACGCGCCTGATCGATAACGTCGAGGTGTAGGCCAAAAAAACCCGGCCATCAGGCCGGGCGGCAATCTCCTCTCGTGGCGGGTGAGTCACCCGCCCTCCTCCCTCTCTTTGTTACCCTTTCAACTGCTCCAGGATCGCCGGGTTCTCGAGGGTTGAAGTATCTTGGGTAATCTCTTCCCCTTTCGCGAGCTGCCGCAGGAGCCGCCGCATGATCTTCCCAGAGCGGGTCTTCGGCAGGTTGTCGCCAAAGCGGATTTCTTTGGGTTTGGCAATCGGGCCGATCTCCTTCGCCACCCAGTTCTGCAGCTCTTTGACGATTTTCGCTGCCTCTTCCCCTTCGGGACGGGGACGTTTCAGGACGACAAAGGCGACGATCGCCTCACCCGTGATCTCGTCGGGCCGGCCAACCACCGCCGCCTCAGCAACGAGCTCGTGGGCCACCAGCGCCGACTCGATCTCCATCGTCCCCATCCGGTGACCCGAGACGTTGAGGACGTCGTCGATCCGACCGGTGATGGTGAAGTAACCCGTTTCGGGATCGCGAATCGCGCCGTCCCCGGCAAGGTAGAGTTTCCCTTGAAAATCAGCGGGGTAGTAGGACTTCTTGAACCGCTCGGGGTCGCCCCAGATCGTCCGGATCATCGACGGCCAGGGCTTCTTGATCACCAAAAAGCCCCCTTGACCCCACGGGACCTCGTTGCCAGTCTCGTCGACCACCGCAGCCTGGATCCCCGGGAACGGGAGCGTGCACGAACCGGGCACGAGCGGCGTTGCGCCAGGGAGCGGGGTAATCATGTGGCCGCCCGTTTCGGTCTGCCACCAGGTATCGACGATCGGGCAGCGTTCGCCCCCCACTTCGCGGTAGTACCACTCCCACGCCGCCGGGTTGATCGGCTCGCCGACCGAGCCGAGAATCCGCAGGCTGGAGAGGTCGAAGCGTTTGGGATGGACCTCGGGGTTCGCCTCAGCCGCTTTGATGAGCGCACGAATGGCCGTCGGCGCAGTGTAGAAGATCGACACCTTGTGCGCTTCGATCATCCGCCAGAAACGGCTCGCGTCGGGGTAGGTCGGCACCCCTTCGAAGACCACCTGCGTTGCCCCCACGGCAAGCGGACCGTAGCAGACGTAGGTATGACCGGTAATCCAGCCGATGTCGGCGGTACACCAGAAGATATCCTCCGGTTTATAGTCGAAGGTCCAGAGCATCGTGAGCGCCGCGTGGGTGAGGTACCCCCCCGTGGAGTGCTGCACCCCCTTGGGTTTCCCAGTGGAACCGGAGGTGTAGAGGAGAAAGAGGGGGTGTTCCGCCTCAACCCACTCCGGCTCGCAGACTTCACTCTGTCCCGCGACCACGTCGCTCCACCAGAGGTCTCGGCCCGCGACCCACTCGATCTCCATCCCGGTGCGCCGGTTGACGATCACCTTCTCGACGCTGTCACACCCGCCCATCGCGATCGCCTCGTCGACGATCGCCTTGAGCGGCAACTTCTTCCCACCGCGGAACTGCCCGTCTGAAGTGACGACCACCTTCGCCCCAGCATCCTGGATACGGTCGCGGAGCGCTTGCGCCGAAAAGCCGCCGAAGACCACCGAGTGGGTGGCACCGATCCGCGCGCACGCCTGCATCGCGACCACCCCTTCGACCCCCATCGGCAGATAGATGACGACGCGGTCCCCTTTCTTCACACCAAGCGACTTGAGCCCATTGGCAAACTGGGCAACGCGCTTAAGGAGCTCAGCGTAAGTGACCTTCGTCACCTGACCGTCGTCGGCCTCGAAGATGATCGCGACGCGATCCCCCTTCCCTGCTTCGACATGACGATCCAAGCAGTTGTAGGAGGCGTTGAGCACCCCGTCGGCAAACCACTTGAAAAAGGGCGCGTTCGACTCATCGAGCACCTGGGTGAAGGGCTTCTTCCACGTGATCAGATTGCGCGCGTGATTCGCCCAGTATCCCGCGTAATCACGCTCGGCCTCTTCGCAGAGGCGACGATAGTGGTCCATGCCCGAAACGGCCGCTTTTTTCACCAGCTCTTCCGGCGGATAGTACAGCTTCTGTTCGCTCATTGCGTTACTCCCTCTCACTTGAGAACCATAGACAATCTAACGTCAATATCTTACAGCAAACTTACAACAGGGGCAGTCCTGGGAGCCCACACTTTTCGCTACAATCACGCCACCAAACCAGGGAGTGATTGACCATGACCACCGTGATCCGTGAAGAAGATCTGATCGACTCGATCGCCGACGCCTTTCAGTTCATCAGTTACTACCATCCGCTCGACTTCGTCCAAGCAATGGCCGAAGCCTACGAGCGGGAAGAGAACCCTGCAGCCAAAGACGCGATTGCGCAGATTCTCACCAACTCGCGGATGGCCGCCGAGGGCCACCGTCCGATCTGTCAAGACACCGGTATCGCCGTTGTCTTCCTCAAAGTGGGAATGAATGTCCGCTTTGCCACCGAAAAGAGCCTGCAGGAGCTGGTCGACGAGGGAGTGCGGCGCGCCTACACCAACCCGGAGAATCCCCTGCGTGCGTCGATCCTGCGCGATCCTGCGGGCAAACGGCAAAACACCCGCGACAACACCCCCGCGGTCGTCCACTACGAAATCGTCCCGGGCAACACCGTTGAGGTGATCTGCGCCGCCAAAGGGGGCGGTTCGGAGAATAAAGCGAAACTGGCAATGCTCAACCCCTCCGACTCGATCGTCGACTGGGTGCTCAAAACGGTCCCCACCCTGGGCGCCGGCTGGTGCCCGCCGGGGATTCTCGGTATTGGCATCGGCGGAACACCGGAAAAAGCGATGCTGCTGGCCAAAGAGGCGCTGATGGAACCGGTCGACATCCACCGTCTGCAAGAGAAAGCTGCACGGGGAGAGCCGCTTTCGACCGTCGAAGCGCTGCGCCTCGAGCTCTATGAGAAGGTGAACGCGTTGGGGGTCGGTGCCCAAGGGCTCGGGGGGCTCACTACCGTGCTCGATGTCAAAATTCTCGACTACCCGACCCACGCCGCGAGCCTGCCGGTTGCTCTCATCCCCAATTGCGCGGCGACCCGCCACGTCCATTTCACGTTGGATGGAACCGGGCCGGCAGAACTCACCCCGCCGCGGCTCGAGGATTGGCCACAGGTGACCTGGACGCCGGATGTCAAACAGGCGAAACGGGTGAACCTCGACACCCTCACCAAAGAAGAGGTGGCGAGCTGGCGCGCCGGCGAGATTCTCCTCCTTTCCGGCAAACTCCTCACCGGCCGCGACGCGGCGCACAAACGGATCGCCGATCTTTTGGCGAAAGGTGAGAAGCTCCCGGTCGATTTCACCAACCGGGTGATCTACTACGTGGGCCCCGTCGACCCCATCCCAGGGGAAGTGGTCGGACCCGCGGGCCCGACGACGGCTACCCGGATGGACAAATTCACCCGCATGATGCTCGAACAGACCGGCCTCATTGCGATGGTCGGTAAAGCCGAACGGGGACCAGAGGCAGTTGCAGCGATTCGCGACAACCGTGCCGCCTATCTGATGGCGGTGGGCGGCGCCGCCTATCTGGTGGCCAAAGCGATCAAGAAAGCGCGCGTCGTCGCCTTTGAGGACCTCGGGATGGAAGCGATCTATGAGTTTGAAGTCGCCGACATGCCAGTGACCGTCGCCGTCGACAGCGAAGGGAACAACGTCCACGAGCGGGGTCCGCAGGAGTGGCGGATCAAAATCGGGAAAATCCCGCTCAAAAGCGCGTGATGCGTTTGGCAGACCGCCGCGGAACGAGCGATCATCTCCCGCTCCCCCGACCCCGTGACGGAAGCCCACGGGGAGGGGGCGCGACGGGACTGCTGTTCATGGTACAATTTTGCTGTTTCTCCTTAGCCGGCATAGCTCAGCTGGTAGAGCAACCGCCTTGTAAGCGGTAGGTCGCGGGTTCGAATCCTGCTGCCGGCACCAAAAAGATGAGCGACCAGAATGCACCCGCGGTGATTGACCGCTTCACGGGCTGCCTCCTCGGCGGCGCCGTCGGCGACGCCCTAGGCGCACCTGTGGAGTTCATGAGGCGCAGCGAGATCCTCCGCCGCTTCGGCCCGGAGGGGATCACCCAATATGCACCAGCCTATGGCGGCATCGGGACGATCACCGACGACACGCAGATGACCTTGTTCACGGCCGAAGGGTTGATCCGCGGCTGGGTGCGCGGCTGCTTTAGAGGCATCACAAGCTACACCGGTGTCACGGCGCATGCCTACTTGCGTTGGCTGCAAACCCAGGGCGAACGTCCGACCTGCGACATCGAGTTCGGCGCCGCTGAACCGGGCTGGCTCTTTCAGCAGCGTTCGCTCCACAGCCGTCGCGCACCGGGCAACACCTGCTTGGCGGCCCTGCGGGCGATGAAGCGCCTCGGGGAGCCGGCCCGCAACGACAGCAAAGGTTGCGGCGGCGTCATGCGGGTTGCGCCCGTCGGCCTCTTCGCCTGGCGGCTGGACCAGCCCCCTGAAGGGGCCTTCCGCTTGGGTGCCGAGTTGGCGGCGCTGACCCATGGCCACCCCACCGGAGCACTGACCGCAGGGGTGCTGGCGGTGCTGATCCAGGCGCTCACCGATGGTGCGTCGCTCTCCGAAGCGTTAGCCACCGCCAAACCTCTTCTGCGCGCCGAACCCGGCTTTGAGGAGACCCTACACGCCATCGAGACGGCCGAAGCGTTGGCCGAGTCTCCCCTGCCCCCTGAAGAAGCCATTGCCCGGCTGGGCGAGGGCTGGGTTGCCGAGGAAGCGCTCGCCATCTCGATCTACTGCGCCCCGGTCGCCCGCGACTTCAGGCAGGGCGTGATCCTTGCAGTCAACCACGATGGCGACTCCGACTCGACCGGAGCGATCACCGGCAACCTGCTCGGCACGATCTACGGCGTAAAAGCGATCCCTGCCGAGTGGCTCGAGCCGCTTGAGCTGCGCGAGGTCATCACCGAACTGGCGCAAGACCTTTACTCATTCAAAGATTGGGCAATCGGCGAATACAGCGACAACGCAGAGCTGAACCGGCAGATCTGGCGCAAATATCCGGGATTCTGATTTTGGAAGAATCATATGGGGACAAGACACGCGCTCGGTCGCAGGTTTGAATCCCTCTGCCGGCACCCACGTCATCGTGCTCCTCACCGCTCGAGCAGCCACGCCATCGTCGCCAGGCCAGCAAAAGTCATCGCGAGTGACCCGGCAAGGTGGGTGGTGGCCGAGACGACGAACCAGAAGTAGCGTTCGTGTTGCAGGAGGTGAACGAGCTCTGCCGAAAAGGTGGAGAAGGTGGTGAGCCCTCCGCAGAACCCAGTGATGATGAAGAGCCGCCACTCCGGCGCGAGATGAGGAAGCGCTGCAAGCCACCCCAACGCGAGCCCCACTGCATAGCCCCCCAGGAGATTGGCTGCAAGGGTACCGAGTGGTATCGTCGGCCACAACCAGTTGAGCTTCACCCCCAACCACCAACGCAAAATCGCCCCAAAACCGGCACCGACAAAGACCGCTCCGACGGCCCGCCACGTATCAGATACCATGCTCAACCGAACTCCCGCAAACGGGCGCAACGCTGCGCACCCGAGATGATCTTCTCACCACCGCAAGGGTGAGTTCCGTGTCCATTACCCACTTGTTGCGCGATAATAACATCTCCCCTTTTTCGTTAGGCAGCGATGGAGCGACAGACCTCCCCCACCGTTCTGGTGACCGCGATCGACTCTTTCGACACGGTGATCGACGCCCGAACCCCCGCCGAGTACGCCGAAGACCACATCCCCGGTGCGATCAATTGCCCCGTTCTGACCAATGAGGAGCGGGTGATCGTCGGGACGATCTACAAGCAGCAATCGCCCTTTGAGGCGCGGCGCATTGGCGGCGCGTGGGTCGCGCGCAACATTGCTCACCACATTGAGGCTGCATTTCAGGATAAACCCCGAACTTGGCGGCCGCTCGTCTACTGCTGGCGCGGCGGGCAGCGAAGCGGCGCGTTCGTCACCTGGCTGCGACTGATCGGCTGGGACGCAGCGCAACTGGAAGGGGGCTACAAGGCGTTTCGCCGCCATGTGCTCGCCGAATTGACCCACCTTCCGCAACGCTTCCGTTATTACGTGCTCGCTGGCCCCACCGGCTGCGGCAAGACGCGGCTGTTGCAGCTCCTTGCCCGGCACCACGCGCAGGTGCTCGATCTCGAGGCGCTGGCGCGCCATCGAGGTTCGCTCCTCGGGCGCGCCCCGGACGGGACGCCGCAACCGTCGCAGAAGGCGTTCGAAACAGCACTCTGGGAGCAACTCCGCCGCTTCGACCCGGAGAAACCGGTCTTTACCGAAGCGGAGAACCGCCGCATCGGCACCTGTCATCTGCCTGACCCGTTGTGGGAGAAGTTACAGACTTCGCCGCTCATCTTGCTCGACGCGCCGCTCGACGCTCGTCTCGCATTGGTGCTCGAAGATTACGGCTTTTGGCGCAACGAGCCCGCGACCCTCAAGGCGCAGCTCGACCGCCTGAAGGGGATCGTCCCCAACAGCGTGCTGAACGAATGGCACCAGGCGATCGACCGCGGAGCGTTTTCAGACCTCTACCGCGACCTCATGGCGCGCCACTACGATCCGCTCTACCGTAAAGGGCTCAGGGGCTGGAAGGGGAAAGTTTGTGCCCAATTGACCCTTGAGAAGCTCGATGAGGCAACACTCTTCAAAGTTGTCGAAGAGCTCCTCACCCTCCCCTGATCGCCCCCCTACCAGAGAAAAGTGAGCCGCTGCGGACGTGTCGCCTTCTTGAGCGTGATCTGCCGCTCTTGCGGGGGATACTCGACAAGCGGCGTCCCGGTTGCGACGAGGCGATAGTCGCCGGCGGGAAGCGCTGCGCACCACCACGGGCCGAGATCGTCGCCCCGCCAACGGAGAAGCCCATCCCGGCTGGTTACCGCCAAAGTTGCACCGGCAAGGTAGGGACGGCCGCTTTGCGCCCACTCAATGCAGAGGGTGAACCGGCCGCCCAGACGCTCGAGCGCCGCGCGCTCTTCAGCGCCAATCCCACCGCTACACCAGAAAAAGGGCTCATTGGCGCAGTGGAGCCGCTCCACCGCCTCGCTGATCTCCGCCTCGGAAAGCGCCTCTTCTGTTTCTGCAGGGGCCATTTGCGCCCAACCCTCCCCAGAGAGGGTCAGCGCGAAGAGAAACGCCACAGCACCCCAACGGATCCAGCCACTTTTTTTGACCATCTCTATCCTCCCCAGCCACACGTGTCGCCCGATGCCATTTTGGTCACATCCCGGCCAAGCAGACCGCTTTGACCTCGAGATACTCCTCGACGCCATATTTCGACCCTTCACGGCCAAACCCCGACTGCTTGACGCCGCCGAACGGGAAGACCTCGCTCGAGATGATCCCCGTATTGATCCCCACCATCCCATAGTGGAGCGCTTCGGCAACCCGCCATACTCGCCCGACATCGCGGGCATAGAAATAAGCCGCCAAACCGTATTCGGTGGCGTTCGCGAGCATCACCGCCTCCTCGTCCGTCGTAAAGCGGTAGATCGGCGCCACCGGACCGAAGATCTCTGTCTGAGCAATCGGCATCGCCATCGTCACGTCGGTGAGCACGGTCGGCGCGTAAAAGTTTGGCCCGACGTCGGGAAGTGGCGTTCCGCCACAGACCACCTTTGCCCCCCGAGACACGGCATCGGCAACGAGCGCCTCCACTTTCGCGAGTGCCGCCGCGTCGATGAGCGGCCCCACCGCAACCCCCTCCTGCCATCCTGCTCCGACCCGCATCTTTGCCACTTCCGCAGCAAAACGCTCGACGAACGCGTCGTAGATCCCCTCTTGGACGATCAGGCGGTTGGCACAAACGCACGTCTGCCCACTGTTGCGGTACTTCGACGCCAAGGCTCCTGCCACCGCCGCGTCGAGATCGGCGTCGTCAAAGATGATGAACGGGGCGTTCCCACCGAGTTCAAACGACAAGCGCTTCAGCGTCGGCGCGCATTGCGCCATCAAGAGGCGACCCACCTCGGTCGAACCGGTAAACGAGAGCTTCCTCACCAAGGGGCTCGAAGTAAGCACCTGTCCAATCACCTCGGGGCGGCTACCGGTCACCACGTTGAAGACACCCGGTGGGAAACCGGCAGCCTCCGCCAACGCCGCGAGCGCAAGTGCCGTCAGAGGGGTCTGCTCAGCGGGTTTCACCACCACCGTACACCCCACCGCGAGCGCAGGGGCGACTTTGCGGGTGATCATCGCCGCCGGGAAGTTCCACGGCGTGATCGCGGCACAGACCCCCACAGGCACTTTCCAGGCCATCAGGCGGCGATCGTGCGCGGGTGTGGGGATGATGTCGCCGTAGATCCGCTTCGCCTCCTCGGCAAACCATTCGACAAACGACGCTGCGTAGGCCACCTCCCCGCGCGCCTCAGCAATGGGTTTCCCCCCTTCCAGGGTAATCAACTGCGCAAGGGTCTCGGCGTGCTCGTTGATGAGCGTGTACCAGCGGCGTAGGAGCGCAGAACGGTTCTTCGCAAGCTCTTTCCTCCACGAGCCAAAAGCGGCGTCGGCTGCCCGGATCGCCGCTTCGGTCTCCTCCGCGCCGCAGTCGGCCACCTCGGCAAAAACTTCGCCGGTTGCCGGATTCTTCACCGCATAGCGGCGCGCTGCCCGCTGCCACGCTCCACCCCAATAGGCGTCGGTCCGCCAACAGGGGCTTTGAGGTAACTGTTCCAACCATGATCTCATTGCGGTCTCCCTGGCTCTTGGTAGAATCGTGCGGTCACGCCGCTATTGTACGCCCACAGAAAACGGGCGTTGCGGTACACTCCGCTGCGATCCATTCGGGAGCCGATCGTGCAAGAACACCACTATCTTCAACCTCTGCTCGAACCGCGTTCGGTTGCGGTGATTGGCGCTTCGGAACGTCAAGGGTCGCTCGGCAGGACCGTGATCCGCAATCTCCTCGATGGCGGCTACACCGGCCGCCTCTTCGCGGTCAACCCCAAACACAAAAAGATCTTCGACCTCATCTCCTACCCCACGATCGAAGAGGTCCCCCACCGGATTGAGCTTGCGGTGATCTGTGTCGCAGCCGAGAAGGTGTTGAGCGTCGTCGAGGGGTGTGGACGCGCGGGCGTCAAGATGGTGGTGATCCTCTCGGCTGGGTTTGCCGAATCGGGACCGCGCGGTGAGCGGCTCGAGCGCCAGCTCATCGAAACGGCGCGCCGCTACCACATCCGCATCCTCGGCCCCAACTGTTTGGGGGTGATGCGGCCCCACGTCGGGCTCAACGCCTCGTTTGTCCTCACCCCCCCGCTCAAAGGGTCGATTGGGTTCATCTCCCATTCGGGAGCCCTTTGTTCCGCGGTCCTCGACTGGGCGAAACCGGCCGGAGTTGGCTTCTCCGCAGTCGTTTCACTCGGGGCAAGTGCCGACATCGACTTTGCCGAGGTGCTTGATTTTCTTGCCCAAGACTACCGGACTGAGGCGATTGTCCTCTACATCGAGGGGATCAAGAATGCCCGCCGCTTCATGAGTGCGCTGCGTGCGGCAGCGCGCATCAAACCGGTGCTGGTCCTCAAAGCGGGCCGCCACCCCGAGGTAATGCGCACGATCCACCTCCACGCCGGTCACCAACCGGGAGACGACAAGGTTTTCGATGCCGCGCTGCGTCGTAGCGGCGTGATCCGCCTCTACAACACCACGCAGCTCTATGCCGCGCTCTCTGCCCTCTTCGCCCGCCTGCGCCCAAGAGGCAACAAGCTGGCGATCCTCTCAAATGGCGGCGGCTTGGCGGCGATGGCCGCCGACCGGGCAGCCGACCTCGCGATTCCCCTTGCTGAACTCTCGAGCGACACCGTCGATAAACTCAACGCGCTCCTTCCTGCCAACTGGTCGCACGCCAACCCGGTCGACATTCTGGGCGACGCCGATGCCGACCGCTACGGCGAAGCGTTCCGCACCCTTCTCGCGGCACCAGAGGTCGACGGGATCCTTGTGATCCTTGCCCCGCAGGCGATGACCAATCCCACCGCAGTAGCCGAACGGATCATCGAAATCGAAGCGAAAGGGGATAAGCCCGTCGTCACCTGTTGGATGGGGGATCTGCAGGTCGACGAGGCGCGGCAAAAATTCGTCGCGGCCGGAATTCCCACTTTCCGCGCACCAGAACCGGCGGTCGAGCTCTTCTCCCACGTTTCGTCCTACTACCGCAACCAGAAGCTGCTCGCGCAAACCCCTCCGCCACTCACCAACGCCGAGCCCCCGCGCATCGAGAGCACTGAACTGATCATCGAAGCGGCGCTCACCGAACGGCGGCTGCGCCTCAACGAAATGGAGGCCAAAGCGGTCCTATCGGCCTTTCGCATCCCGATCGCGCAGGCGATGCTCGCCCGGACCGTCACTGAGGCGATTGTGCTCGCCGAAGAGATCGGCTTACCAGTCGCGATGAAGATTCAGGCGAAAAATGTCCTCGACAAAGCCGATAGCGGTGGCGTGCGCCTCAACCTCACGACGATGGCCGCAGTGCGGACCGCGTTTCAAGAGATCATTGCTGAAGTCCGCCGCAACGCCCCGGATGCCGAGATCGAGGGGGTGGTGATCGAACCGATGGTGATCCGCCGCTACGGGCGTGAGGTGATGATTCGGGTGAAACGCGATCCGGTCTTTGGTCCGGTGATCTACTTCGGCGAGGGGGGGAAACGGGCAACCCCCGAAGCGGACATGAGCGTGGCGCTTCCGCCGTTCAACACCTACCTCGCGCACGACCTCATTCGCTCGAGCCGCATCTACCCGATGCTTCAGGAGTGGCGCAATATGCCGGCGGTGGCGCTCGAGCGGCTCGAGTCGGTCCTGTTGCGTGTCTCCGAGATGGTCTGCGAACTGCCGTGGATCGAGTACCTCAGCATCAACCCGCTCATCGTCGACGAGAACGACGCGATTGCGCTCGACGCAAAGATTTCGCTCACCCCCACCAACCCGTCGCAGGATCGCTACGCCCACATGGCGATCCACCCCTACCCCTCGCACCTGGTGCAGCACTGGACCCTCCCCGACGGCACCGACGTCCTGATCCGTCCGATCCGCCCAGAAGATGCCGAACTCGAAGCAGAGTTCGTCCGCAACCTCTCGCCGCAGACGAAATACTTCCGCTTCATGACCACGTTGAACGAGTTGCCCCCTGCGATGCTCGCCCGTCTCACCCAAATCGACTACGACCGTGAAATGGCGTTCATCGCCGTGACCACGCAAGCGGGCAAGGAGGTCGAACTGGGCGTTGCCCGTTACGCTGTCAACCCCGACGGCGAAAGTTGCGAATTCGCGATCGTTGTCGCTGACGAGTGGCAACACCGCGGGCTTGCGCGCAAGTTGATGCAGGTTCTGATCGAAACGGCACGCAACCGCGGCCTCAAAGAGATGCGCGGCGTCTTTCTTGCCAACAACGAGCGGATGCTCCGTTTTGTCGCTAGCCTCGGCTTTACCCTGACCGACGACCCCGAAGACCGCTCGATCAAGCTCGGGGTTTTGCCCCTGCAACCGCACCACTGAGGAATCGAAGCGATGCGTGAGCCATCCATCACTTCTGAGCGTTGGCACGACCTCGACGTCGTTCGTCTGGAAATCAGAGGCGCGCAAGCAGTCGTCAGCCACTGGGGGGCACAGGTCCTCTCATGGGTCCCGCCCGACGGCGTTGAGCGGCTCTACGTCAGCCCGTTGAGCAGAGGTGAGAACGCCACCCCGATTCGCGGCGGTATTCCGGTGATCTTCCCCCAATGGGCAGACCGCGGCCCTCTCACCCGCCACGGTTTCGCCCGCCGTCTGACCTGGCGGATGACGGAACAGAAAGCGGATCGCGACTTCGTCTTCGCCACCTGGCGTCTCACCAGCGACGACCTCCCTACCCGCTACCAACAGGAGATCCCTCCTGGGTGGTGGGCGGAGGTGACGGTGATGCTCTCTCCCGACCGCCTCGATGTCGAACTTGCGGTGGGGAATAACGGAGCAGAGGAGCTCTCATTCACCGGTGGGCTTCACACTTACCTTGCAACGCCCGAGCTCGAGCTCTCCAACCTTTCTGGGCTCTTTGGCCTCACCTACCAGGACGCCGACAACGACTGGCAAAGCGTCACCGAGCGGGCGCCGGAACTGGTCGTTGAGCGGGCGATTAACCGCGTCTATCCCGCACCGCAACGCCCGCTCCTTTGGCGATGTGGCAAAGAGGCCACAGGAATCGACCAGGCGGGTTTTTCCGACCTCGTCGTCTGGAACCCCGGTGCGCACCACCACCTGCCCGACCTTCCCCGCGACGGTTTCCGCCGCTTTCTCTGCGTCGAGGCGGCACAACTCACCACGCCGGTCACCCTGGCGCCGGGCGAAGAGTGGTTCGGCAGACAGTCGCTGGTCGCGCTCCCGTCGTTATAATGACCCCTTTTTGCTGCATCGCCCCGCCATGAGCTCTGCACCCTACTCCTCAATCGAAACGCGGATCGCCGCACTCGTCGGCGCAACGCCCCAGCAGGTGATCGCTGCCGTCCGCCTGCTGGACGAGGGCGCTACCGTCCCTTTTATTGCCCGCTACCGCAAAGAGGTCACCGGCGGTTTGACCGACAGCCAACTGCGCGAGATCGAAACACAGCTGATCGCTCTGCGCGCTTTAGAGGGACGGCGCGAGACGATCCTGAGAAGCCTTGCCGAAAACGGCCATCTCACCCCTGAACTCGAACAAGCCGTCCGGGAAGCGGACAACCGCCAGCGACTCGAAGACCTCTACCTCCCCTACCGCCCGAAGCGCCGCACCAAAGCGACGATCGCGCGCGAAGCGGGTTTGGCGCCGCTTGCGGAGACGCTCGCCCGCCCAGTCGTCGCCCCACCGGAGACGCTCGCGCAGCCCTACGTCAACCCTGAAGCGGGCGTTCCCGACGTGGCCGCTGCCCTTGAAGGGGCGCGCGCGATTCTCAGTGAGCAGCTGAGTGAAGAGGCGGAACTCCTGCAGCGGTTGCGCGATCGCTTCTGGCGCGAAGCGGTGGTTCGCTCGCGCCTCCTCGACGAAAATGCCCCCAACGCCGCGAAGTTTCGCGACTGGTTCGCCTTTGAAGAGCCGATTCGCTCGATTCCGTCGCACCGGGCGCTCGCCCTTTTGCGCGGCCGCAACGAAGGGATTCTGACGCTTACCGTCGACCTTCCCCTCGAAGAGGGCGCCCCTCATCCCTTTCCCGCGCTGATCGCTCGCCACGCAGGGTGGGACCGTATCGACGACCCGGCAACCCCCTGGCGCGAACGGACAGCCACCTGGACCTGGCGGACCAAGCTCCACCCGCACCTCGAGCGTGACGCGCTCACGCAGATGCGCGAAACCGCCGAGCGCGAGGCGATCCGGATCTTTGCCGCCAACCTGCGTGAGCTGCTCCTCGCCCCGCCGGCAGGAAACCAGGTGGTGATGGGTATCGACCCCGGCATTCGCACCGGCATCAAAGTCGCCGTGATCGACACGACCGGCGCGGTCGTTGCTACTGAGACCTGCTACCCCTTCGAACCGAAGCGTCACCTCGAACCGACGATCGCGCGCCTTACCGAACTCATCGACGCGCACCAGGTCACCCTGATCGCGATCGGCAACGGTACCGCGAGTCGCGAGACTGAGCGGCTCGTCGATACCCTTCTTGCCCGCCTGCCGGTTGCGCGTCGCCCCACCAAATTGATCGTTTCAGAGGCCGGCGCATCGATCTACTCCGCAAGCGCCCTGGCTAGCGAAGAGCTTCCCGATCTCGACGTGAGTCTGCGCGGAGCCGTTTCGATCGCCCGCCGGGTGCAGGATCCTCTGGCCGAACTGGTCAAGATCGACCCGAAATCGATCGGCGTTGGGCAGTATCAGCACGACGTCGACCAGACGGAACTGGCACGGATGCTCGACGCGGTGGTTCAAGACTGCGTCAACGCCGTCGGCGTCGACCTCAACACCGCGTCGCCCGCGCTCCTTGCCTACGTTGCTGGTCTTAACCGCACGCTTGCGCGGGAGATCGTCGCCTGGCGCACCCAGCACGGCCCCTTTCGCAGCCGGGCGCAACTTCTGGAGGTGCCTCGCCTGGGTCCCAAAACCTTCGAACAGTGTGCCGGGTTCTTGCGGATCCGGGATGGGGTGGAGCCCCTGGACGCCTCCGCCGTCCACCCGGAGGCCTATCCGTTGGTGGAGAAAATTCTCGCCCGTATTCAGAAAACTGTTCGAGAGGTGATGGGGCGGGACGATTGGCAGCACCTTGTCAATCCCAACGAATTCACCGACGAACGTTTTGGCCTCTTCACCGTTCAGGATCTCCTGGAAGAGCTCGCGAAGCCCGGTCGCGACCCCCGCGGAACTTTCCAAACCGTGCGCTATCGCGAAGGGGTTGAGACCCTGGACGACCTCCACGAAGGGATGTGGCTGGAAGGGGTGGTCACCAATGTGACCCATTTCGGCGCTTTTGTCGACATCGGGGTCCACCAGGACGGTCTCGTCCATGTTTCGGAACTCGCTGACCGATTCGTCAAAGACCCGCTGACAGTAGTCAAACCGGGGCAGATCGTCAAGGTTCGGGTCATCGGGGTCGATAAAACCCGAAACCGCATCGCCCTCTCCCTTAGAGGTGAAGCTGCGGCAACGTCTCCTGCCCAAAAGGAAACGAATCGGCGAACCTCCCCCTCTGAGAAGACGTCTCAGCGTCCGGTCGCGCGATCCCAAAAACCCTCCGTGCCCAGGAGGGACACACCCGCAACGGCGCTTGCGCTCGCACTTGCTCGAGCGAAAGAGAAAAGCACACGATGAACCACTCCGTAGATGGGGTCACCCCCTTTCTCCTTGAGACGGCTGACATTCGCGGCGCCCACGTGCGCTTGAGCAACACGTGGCAATGGGTCGTGCGCGGCCGCCGCTATCCTGCAGCGATCCGCAATGCTCTCGGAGAACTCGCCGCGTTTGCCGCGCTTCTCTCTGCCCGCCTCAAAAATCCGACGCGCATCACCTTACAGGCGCAAGGACGGGGGTTGGTCCCGCTCTGGGTTGTCGATCTCTCTCCCGATCGGGAACTCCGTGCGGTGGCCCAACAACGTGATGAAGCGATTCCGATCGCCGACGACACCCCCTTGCGCACACTCCTCGGGGACGATGCGCAACTGGCGGTGATCCTTGAGCTTCCTGCAACGGCAAAACCCTACGTCAGTCTGGTCCCCTGGGTGGGAGAGACGCTCGCGCATGCGCTCGAAGCCTTTCTCACCCAATCGGAACAGCAACCGACACGTCTCTGGCTCGCTGCGGACGAAGAGGTTGCTGCCGGGCTCTGGCTGCAAAAACTCCCCACCGCAGACGAAAAGGATCCAGATGGATGGTCGCGGGTGACGCTACTGGCGCAAACCGTCTCCCGTGACGAACTCCTGAAACTGGAGAGCGCCTCACTCCTTCGCCGCCTTTTTGCCGAAGAGGATGTGCGTCTCTTCGACCCGATCGCGATCCACCCCTTCGAGCGCCGGGAGCCGGAGCGGATCGAGCGGCTGCTGCGTCTGATTGGCCGCGAAGAGGTCGAGGCGATGCTGGCCGAGAAAGGGTTTGTCGAAATTCGCGATGAACTCTCGGGGCATACCTACCGCTTATACCGTAACGAAGCGCTCGCACCCTTTGCCCATGACCTACCCACTTCACCCCATATCCATTGAGGTGTTGCGATGACTGAACCGCTTGCCGAGTTCACCGTCACCCATTTCTCAGCGGTCTCCGTGCACCTTGCGGCGACAAGCCCTGCGCGGCTCGCCGATGAGCTCCATAAGCGCTTTGCCGGAGCCGACCGTTATTTTACGGGAGAGGTGGCGCTCCTTGATTTTTCCCGGGTACGGGACTGGCCGAGCCATGTCGATTGGGCCGGAATTGCCGCGTTGATGCGCCGCATCGGGTTGCAACCGATCGGGGTTCGAAACGTCCCTGAGCATCACCACACGGCGCTTGCCCGCCACAACCTGGCGCTCCTCGACAAGGTGCCGGCTACCGAATCGCCGACCCTTCCCAACCCTTCGTCTCATCGCGATCACCCCCCCGAAGCATCTCAAACGCCTTCGAGCCAGGTCACGGAGGAACCTCACCAAGGGGCGTCACTCGTCGTCGACCGGCCTGTTCGCTCCGGGCAACAGATCCACCATGCCCACGGGGACGTGATTCTTCTCGCCGGAATCAACCCCGGCGGCGAGGTGATCGCCGCAGGTCATATCGTCTGTTGGGGACCGCTTGCCGGTCGGGCGATTGCCGGCGCGTATGGGTTTGAGCACGCGCGCATCTTCGCCCAGCGTTTTCAACCGGAGTTGATCGCAATCGCCGGAATTTTCCAAACCTTCGAACAGGGTATCCCGAGCGAGGTTGCCGGGAAAGCCGCACAGGTCCGGTTGGCATCCCCGCAACACGGAGGTGAATTGCGGTTACAATTTGAATCCATCGAGTCTTGAGCCATCTTTCACGGAACCCCAATCATGCGTATCGTTGTCGTCACTTCAGGAAAAGGGGGCGTTGGCAAGACCACCACCAGCGCTGCGTTTGCGACCGGTTTGGCATTGCGGGGGTACAAAACCGCCGTGATCGACTTCGACGTCGGGCTACGGAACCTCGACCTCATCATGGGGTGTGAGCGGCGGGTGGTGTACGACTTTGTCAATGTCATCCAGGGGGACGCGAAACTGACCCAGGCGCTGATCAAGGACAAGCGCGTCGATTCGCTCTATATCCTTCCTGCGTCGCAAACCAAGGACAAAGAGGCGCTCACCGAGGAGGGGGTTGAAGCGGTAATGCAGGAGCTCCAACAGATGGGGTTCGATTTCGTCGTCTGCGACTCCCCTGCGGGCATCGAACACGGAGCGCTCATGGCGATGATGTTTGCCGACGAGGCGATCGTGGTCACCAACCCGGAGGTCTCGTCGGTGCGCGACTCCGACCGCATCCTGGGACTTCTGCAATCGAAGACTCGGCGCGTCATTGAAGGACGGGAGCCGATCAAAGAGCATCTCTTGATCACCCGCTACCACCCCAAACGGGTCGAAGAGGGGGAGATGCTCTCGTACAAAGATATCCAGGAGCTGTTGCGGGTTCCCCTCATCGGCGTGATTCCGGAGTCAGAGGCGGTGCTCCACGCTTCCAACCAGGGGGAACCGGTGATTCTCATCAAAGAGGATAAGGCGGCGCAAGCCTACGACGACGTCGTCGCCCGTTTCCTTGGGGAAAACCGGCCACTTCGCTTCACTACCTACGAAAAACCGGGTCTGCTCAAGCGCCTGTTGGGAGGTGCATGATGGCCATGCCCTCATTTCTTGAACGGCTTTTTGGGCGCAAAGAGCCGTCAACCGCACAGATCGCCAAAGAGCGACTGACGATGGTTTTGATCGCCGAACGGCGCGAGGGGCGAGCAAATACCCCGGAAGAGAGCGAACGGCTGCGGCAGATGCAAGAAGAGATCCTGGCGGTGGTCTCGAAATATTACCCCGTCGACCAAGACGCGATCTCTGTCCATATCGAACGGAAAGAGAATGTCGAGATGCTCGAATTGAATATCGCGCTCAACGACAAAACTTCTCCCTAAAGCTGGTCGCTTCGCTCCCTTCAACTTCCATAATGCTCTTCAAGAGGCCTCTTCGACCAGCTCCTTGATCGGCAACCCAACGCGGACGTTGCCCCAGAGGCGCCCATGGACATGGATCGGCATCGCGATATCGGCAAGGATCTCTCCGGTATCGCGCCGATAGGTCTGAAGCAACACCGGACGCTCGTTTTGCGCTGCCCGAAGTTCATGCAGGTTGGTGAATTTGCGGTAGGTGCGGTTGCCGACAAGGTCCTTTTCCCGATCCCCCGTCAAAGGCTTACTGAATTTACTGTTGTGGGCGGAGAGGTAGCCGTCGGTATTCACCGCCACAGCAAAAACGGCGTTGGGAATGCGCGTGAGCGTCTCATCGAGAAGGTGTTGCGCCCGCCGAACAAACTCGTCACTCCACTGCAGCTTATATTTCGGAGGATCACAATTGAGATAAGGCTGGTAATTGCGATCGAAGATGTCGATGCCGCTTGCCGCCATCTCCTCAAGCACTTTTTGCACCCGGTCACGAAAAATTCGCGTCTCCGTCATCGCGTGATCGAGGCGCCCGTAACCGATCCGGTAGCGAGCAAGCAGCTCCAAGGTCCGTTCGGTCCGCTCTTCCAACTGTTCCATATGGCGACGGCTGCCGTCGATCACCTGCGCTACCCGTTGGCTTGCGGCAACGATCCGCTCCACCTGTTTGGCCGCCTCCTCGTTTGCTGCGCTCATCGTCTGCGAAGAGGCGACAATCTCATCCAGCGCATCGCGGCTCTTTGCCAGCTCCTGTGTCATTGCCTCAAAAAGTAGGTTGGTCTCTTCGATTTCGGCTTCGGTCTCTTGAACCCGATTGACGATCATCTCACCCTGAGATTGCGTCTTGTGGACCTCGTTCATCATGAGATCGAGATCGCGGTAGATGTCGCTCGTTGCGACATTGACCCGCTCCGCAAGTTTTCTCACCTCGTCGGCGACGACGGCAAACCCTCGGCCCTGCTCGCCCGCACGCGCCGCTTCGATCGAGGCGTTCAACGCCAAAAGGTTGGTCTGTTCGGCAATCTCCCGAATCAAATTGGCGATCCCACGCACCTCTTTCGCGCGTGCGATGATCTCTTCCACCTGATCGTTGAAGGCAGCAACCTCTTCTCGAGCCCCCTTCACCTTCACCACCGTATCGTTGAGCGATGCAACTGCTTCAGCAACGCGCTCTAGGTTTCGGTGCATCAACGCATCGAGATGCTCAGTTTTGGCAAGAACCGCGCGGTTGGCGTCAACGATTGCGGCGCTCGCCCGTTGTGCGTCTTCGGCAGCTGCAAGCTGCTCGTCTACCCGTTTGGTTGCGGTTTCTATTTCGTGTTTCGTCACCACCGCCTCTTGTCCGGTCTCGAGCCCCGCCGCGCGCAGATCGACGATAATTTTGCGCATCCGCGCGGCAAAAGCGTTATAAGCACGGGCCAAATCGCGGAGCTCATCCTGAGAGAGTTCCGGCAGGTCGATCGAGAGGTCCCCCAACCGACGATCGTTACCCAGCGTCGCGAAAATCTCGGTCATCGTCCGGACGGGACGCACGATCAGATAGCGGAGGTAGAGGACCAACGCAACAGAATAGACCAGAAGTGCCGCCCACAGGCCCCAAAACCACACCCGCTTTTCCGCGACAAGCTGCGCGATCGCTTGTGCATCCCCAGCCGCAGCAGGCAGTGAAGCCTCCAGTTGGGCAAACAGAAGAAGAAAAAGCCCTGCAAAGAGCGCGACCGAAACGATACTCGCGAGCTTCTTGGTGAGCGTGTTGAAGAACGTCGCTTCAACCGCGCGATAGATTTGCAAGAAGAAACTCATTTCACCTACTCCTCTCTTGGTCGAAGGGGCTACCCCGTGCGACAATTCGCTCTGCACCCTATTCCCAAGACGGTTGGCACGATGACGGAGACAACACAACACGAACTCAATACGGTGATGGAAGATCGCCGTCGTAAGCTCGCGGCGTTGCGCGCCAAAGGTCCCGCCTACCCGAACGATTTCGAACGTCTTCATTATGCCCTAAAACTTGCTGAAGCCTACGAGGAAAAAAGCCAGGAAGAATTGGCCCAATTGCGCGTCTCCGCGGTGGTTGCGGGGCGGATCCTCTTGAAGCGGGTGATGGGGAAAGCGAGTTTCATCACGCTGCAGGATATGTCGGGGCGGATCCAGGTCTATGTGGCACGCGACTCGGTGGGCAAATCGTGCTACGACGATTTCAAACACTGGGATATCGGCGACATCGTCGGCGTCTCCGGTACCCTCTTCAAAACCCGCACCGGAGAACTGACGATCCACGCCGAATCGATCCGGTTGCTCACCAAAAACCTGCGACCACTTCCCGACAAGTACCACGGCATTGCCGACCAGGAGCTCAAATATCGTCAGCGTTACGTCGATCTGATCATGAGCGAGGAGACGCGGCAACGGTTCGTCGCCCGCAGCCGCCTCATTCAGGCGATCCGCAGCTACATGATCGAATACGGCTTTCTCGAGGTCGAAACGCCGATGCTCCACCCGATCCCCGGTGGGGCGAACGCGCGACCCTTCGTCACCCACCACAACGCGCTCGACATGCCGATGTTTCTCCGCATCGCCCCGGAGCTCTACCTCAAGCGCCTGGTGGTCGGGGGCTTTGAGAAGGTCTTCGAGATCAACCGCAACTTCCGCAACGAGGGGTTGAGCCCGCGCCACAACCCCGAATTCACGATGATGGAGTTCTACGAAGCCTACGCCGACTACCGGAAGGTGATGGACTTCACCGAAGGACTCCTCCGCCACGCTGCGCGGGTGGCGCTCGGAAGCGAGCGTTTTGTCTATCAAGGACGGACGCTCGACCTCAGTCACCCCTTTGCCCGTATGACGATTGTCGAAGCGATCCACCGCACCCATCCGGGGTGGTCGCTCGCGGAGCTCGCCGACCCGGTGTGGCTGCGCGCCAAACTCGAGTCGCTCGGTGTCGCGACACACCCCCACCAAGGAGTCGGTGCGTTGCAATTGGCCCTTTTTGAGGAGACGACCGAAAGCGAGCTCTTCGATCCTACCTTTATCGTCGACTATCCGGCAGAGGTGTCGCCGCTCGCGCGGCGCAGTGACACCAACCCCGAGATCGCCGAACGGTTCGAGCTCTTCATCGCCGGGCGCGAGATCGCGAACGGCTTTTCGGAGCTCAACGACCCTGAGGATCAGGCGGAGCGGTTCCGTGCCCAGGTCCGTGCCAAGGAAGCGGGAGACGACGAGGCGATGTATTTCGACGCCGACTACATCCGCGCGCTCGAATATGGGCTCCCACCCACAGGAGGCTGCGGCGTCGGCATCGACCGGCTGGTGATGCTGCTGACCGACTCCCCCAACATCCGCGACGTCATCCTCTTCCCGGCGATGCGTCCCGAAACGCACGAGTGAGGGCCAGGCGATGAGTGGTTCCGTGCCCGCCTCTCTTTCGCCGCAAGATGGCGGGCTCTTTGCCATCACCCGACGCCTCGAGTTCGACGCCGGCCATCGCATTCCCGACCACCGTAGCCTCTGCCGGCACGTGCACGGCCACCGCTATGTGCTCGAACTGACGCTCGTCGGGACGCTCGATGAAACCCCAGGGTCTCCGGAACGGGGGATGGTGATGGACTTTGGCGACGTCAAGAGAATCGCGTGGGACCACCTCATCGGCCACTGGGACCACGCCTTCCTTGCTTGGCGCGACGATCCGGTCGCCGCGGCGATCACTTCGGTCCTGCCCCACCACCGCACGGTTCTCCTCGATTCGATCCCCACTGCGGAGAATCTGGCCCGGATCGCTTTCGAAACGCTAGCCCCCCACTTTCGCGCCCGTTACGGGGAGCGGTTGCGGCTTGCGCGGGTCCGAATCTTTGAGACCCCCAACTGCTGGGCCGATTTTCCTCTGGAAATTGGGTAACTCTGGCGCTATATTGGTACTATCCCTGATTGAGGATAGGCCCGCCATGAGTCGAACCGCCACGATCCGGCAACCCGCGGTAAGCGGTCTCTTCTACCCCTCTGACCCGACAACGCTCGCGGCGCAGGTCGCAGCGCTGCTTGGACAGAGTGCACCGGTACGACTCCCTTCGCACCCGCTGAAAGCGCTCATCGTGCCCCACGCCGGCTACATCTATTCTGGTCCTGTTGCCGCCCAAGGCTACCGGTTACTCGCCCCTTTTGCTGACCGCATCCAGCGCGTGGTGCTTTTTGGCCCTGCCCACCGTGTCCCCGTTTTGGGGTTAGCGCTTCCCGAGACGTCGCTCTTTCGTACCCCGTTGGGGGATGTGCCGGTCGATGTCGCTGCCGCGGCGGTGGCGCTGCAACACCCGGAGGTGAGCCGCAACGAGCGCGCCCATCTCCTCGAACATGCGCTCGAAGTCCAATTGCCCTTCTTGCAGCAGCTGTTGCGCGACTTCACCATCGTCCCCTTCGTCGTCGGTTGGGTCGATCCCAAAACCATCGCCGAGGTGATGTCGATGCTGTGGGGTGGAAGCGAAACGCTCATCGTCGTCAGCTCTGACCTCTCGCACTACCACCCTGACCACGAGGCGCGAAGACTCGATCAGCAGACGGTTGCGCGGATTCTCTCGTTCGACGCGACGCTCGAACCGGACGATGCGTGTGGCTCGGCAGCAATCGACGGCCTCCTGCTTGCAGCACAGCGCCATCGCCTGACCCCCGAGCTCGTCGCCTACGGCACGAGCGCCGATACCGAAGGGCCGCGCGATCGCGTCGTTGGCTATGCGAGCATCGCGTGGTTCGAAGAGCCCAACGGCGCCCAGCGGCCGGTCCATTGAAAGGGAGCCCATGACCACAACCCGCAGAGAATCCCCTTTTGTGATCGACGACGGGTTGGGGCAGGTGCTCCTTGCCCATGCCCGTGCCGCGATCAGTGAGGCGCTCACCGGCCAAACGGTGGCGTTGCCCGACGATCCCCGCCTTGATCACTTTGGTGCGACCTTCGTCACCTTGACGCGCAAGGGTGCGTTGCGCGGCTGTATCGGTTCCCTCGAAGCCCACCGGCCGCTCCGCGACGACGTGCGCGCCAACGCGCTTGCTGCGGCGTTTACCGACCCCCGTTTCCCGCCCCTTACCCTGGAGGAGTGGCCGGAGATCGCGATCGAAGTGTCGCTCCTCTCCCCGCCCGAGGCGATTCTGTTTCGCGACGAAGCTGAGCTCCTCGCGCAACTGCGCCCCCACCGCGACGGGTTGATCATTGCCGCCGGCCCCTACCGGGCTACCTTTCTCCCCCAAGTCTGGTCGCAACTCCCTTCCCCAGAAGATTTTCTTGCCGCGCTCAAGAGTAAAGCGGGACTCAACCCCTATCGTCCCACGCCCGGGCTCCAAGCTTGGCGGTACACCGTCACCGCGTGGCATGAACCCGCACAACTCCCCCACGGAGGCGCGTCATGAACCATCCCGCCCAATTTTGGCGTCCGCTCCCCGACGGGCGCCTTGAATGCACCCTTTGTCCGCGCCGTTGCAAGCTCCGCCCGGGGCAACACGGCGCCTGCTTGGTGCGGGCGAACACTGGCGGCGAGATGGTGCTTACCACCTACGGCCGTTCGACCGGTTTTTGTCTCGACCCCATCGAGAAAAAGCCGCTCAACCACTTCTACCCCGGAACAGCGGTTCTCTCGTTTGGCACCGCGGGGTGCAACCTGGCGTGCAAATATTGCCAAAACTGGTCGATCTCGGCCGCGAAAGCGCTCGATGAGACGATCGGTGACGAGGGAACGCCTGAAGCGATCGTCGCCGCAGCCCAGGCGACCGGTGCTGCGGGGATCGCTTTTACCTACAACGACCCGGTGATCTTTGCCGAGTACGCCATCGACTGTGCCCGAGCAGCGCACGCCGCCGGCCTCTACACCGTCGCGGTCACCAATGGCTATATCGAACCAGAAGCCTATGAACCCTTTTTCGGGGTGATGGACGCTGCCAATGTCGACCTCAAAGCCTTCTCGGAAACCTTCTACCAGCGCTACTGCGGTGGCCATATCGAACCGGTGAAGGAGACGCTGCGCTACCTCGTGCACCACACCGCGGTCTGGGTCGAAATCACGACGCTCATTATCCCGACGCTGAACGACTCCGAAAGCGAAATCCGTGCGCTTGCCCGCTGGGTGCGCGATGCGCTTGCACCGCACGTGCCGCTCCACTTCACGGCGTTTCATCCCGATTTTAAGCTCCGCCACCTTCCGCCGGCGCCTGCATCGACGCTCACCCGCGCTCGCGCGATTGCCCGCGAAGAGGGGCTGCTGCACGTCTATACCGGCAACGTCTGGGACCCCGTCGGCAGCACCACCTACTGCCCGGGCTGCTCGACCCCACTCATCGAACGCGAGGGGTACGCGATCACCCATTACCGGCTGACCCCGCACGGTACGTGCGCCCACTGCGGCCGTCCGCTGGAGGGGCGGTTTGCGCCGCAACCGGGCCATTTCGGCAATCGCCGCATTCCGATCCGCCTTGCCGCATGACGACCAAAAGACACCGCCACCTCAACGTCGGCATCAAGATCGATCGCGGACTGTGGCTCGACGCCGAACTCGCCTACCACGACGAGTGTGTGGGTTTAGCGTTGCTCTTCGACCCAACCTGCGCGACCTCCCTAAGTGACCTTCCGCTCTTTGCCCTGGTCGAGCCCCTCAAAGCCCAAGGGTGGGCAACGCTCCTGGTCGCTCTCATTGAACCCAGTGAAGCGGCCCACAGTGAAGAGCGACGGTTTCAGATCAGCGAACTTGCCGAGCGGTGCAGCAAAACCCTGGAATGGGTCGACCACCAGCCCTTTCTCGCCCCCCTTGCCGATCGCCTGGTTGCTGTGGGGTGGGACAACGCGGCAGCCGCGGCCCTGAAGCTCGCGAGCCGCTATTCCACCTGCTTTCTCGCCGTCAGCGCCCCGATGGGGCGGCTCGACCTTGCTGGCGCGGCGGTCTTGCGGTCGGTGCTGCTTCCGGTTCAACTCATCACCCGAAAAGGGAGCGCCCTGGAACCCCCCAATGAGGCGGCCTGGCAGCTCCTCGCCTCCCCCCACAAGGTGTGGCTGCAGCTTCCGGAAAGCGCCAACCCCGATCTCCTCTCCCCCGAGGAGATGGGACGCGTTGCGACCGAGGTGTGCACCTGGCTGGGCGGTATAATCCCCGCCCATGATTCCTGACTCTTTTCATCTGCCGAAACGAGGCGATCGGGTGCGTATTCCGCTCCCCTTTGCCGGGTCTTTACCCCTCCTCATCGCGGAGCTGAAGGCGCGCCATCAGGGGCCGCTCCTCTTTCTTGCCGCGAATGCCGCAGAGACGATTCAGGTCAAAGAGGCGCTCACCTTTTTCGCCCCCGAGTTGCGCGTCGGCCACTTTCCCGATTGGGAGACGCTCCCGTACGACCCCTTCTCTCCCCATCAGGACCTGATCTCGGAGCGGCTCGCCACGCTTTATGCGATCACGCAAAAGCGGGTCGATGTCGTCGTCACGTCGGTGACCGCCGCGATGCCCCAGATCGCTCCCCCCGCGTTTATCGCCGGGCGGATCTTCCACTACCGCCAGGGGGAGCGGATCAACGTCGAAGCCTTCCGCACACAACTCGCTCTTGCCGGTTATGAACCGGTCGCGCAGGTGCTGCGCCCGGGAGAATACGCGTTCCGCGGAGGGATCATCGACCTCTACCCGATGGGGGCGACACTCCCCTTTCGCCTCGACCTCTTCGACGACGAGATCGAGACGATCAAGACCTTCGACCCCGACACACAGCGGACCCTCTATCCAGTAAGCGAAATCGCCCTCTTGCCTGCGCGGGAGTTCCCCACCGACGAGGAGGGTCGGGCAACCTTTCGCCGCCGCTTTCGCGAAACGTTCGAAGGAGACCCGAGCCGCGTCGCACTCTATAAAAGCGTAAGCCAAGGACTCCTCCCGGCTGGAATCGAATACTATCTCCCCCTCTTCTTTTCCACGACGGCGACCCTCTTCGACTACCTCCCCGACGCGCTCTGGGTCACCCACGGGGCGATCCACGAGGCGCTCGAGGCCGACTGGTTTGAAGCGCGCGACCGCTTTCGGCTGCTCAACACCGACCCCAATCGACCGCTGCTCCCGCCTGAGGCGTGGCTGCTATCGCCGGAGGCGTTTCATTCGCGACTCCAATCGGTGGCGCGCGTCGATCTCACCGACACGGCGAGCGAGCCGATGCCTGCGGTGGCGCTCGACGCCCGTGCGGCGCAACCGGCAGCGGCGCTTGCCGCGTGGTGCGCCGCGCACCGCGATTGGTCGATTCTGTTGGTGGCCACCAGTGAAGGGCGGCGCGAGACGCTGCGCGAGCGACTCGCGGCGGTGGGGCTCACCCCCACCGATCTACCCGATTGGGCAACCTTCCAAAGCGAGCGCCCGCCGCTTGCGCTCGCCGTTGCGCCGGTGGAGAGCGGTTTCCTCGACGCGGCCAACCGCATCGCCCTCTTCGGTGAAGCAGAGCTCTTCGCCCATCTCGTGCGTACGTCCCGAAGTGGCAAACAGAGGCGCACTGCCAGTGACCCCGAGGCGTGGATCCGCGATCTCACGGAGCTCACCCCCGGCGCCCCCGTCGTCCACTTCGAACACGGCATCGGCCGCTACCGCGGGCTCGTGCGGCTGAGCGGCCCCGAGGGAGAAGCAGAGTATCTCCATCTCGAATACGCGGGTGGCGCGGCGCTCTACGTGCCGGTGACGCAACTGGAGCGCGTCGGGCGATATCTCGGTGCCGACCCGGAGACAGTGCCGCTTCACGAACTCGGCTCTGGCCAGTGGGAGAAGGAGAAACGGAAAGCGGCGGAGAAAGCCCACGACACCGCTGCCGAGCTCCTCGCCCTCTACGCCGAGCGGGCAGCACGCCCCGGGGAGCGCCTCACGATCGACCCGGCCGCCTATGAGGCCTTCGCCGCGGGATTCCCCTTCGAAACCACCCCCGACCAGCAGGCGGCAATCGACGCGGTGCTGCACGACCTCACCTCCGGCAAGGTGATGGATCGGTTGGTGTGTGGCGACGTCGGTTTTGGCAAGACCGAAGTCGCGCTTCGCGCCGCGTTCGTCGCCGCGATGAACGGCCGCCAGGTGGCGATCCTCACCCCGACGACGCTCCTTGCCGAACAGCACACCCAGACCTTCCTCAACCGCTTTGCTGGCTGGCCGATCAAGATCGCCGAACTCTCGCGCTTCACAAGCAGCAAAGCGCAAAAAGAGGCCCTCAAGGAGTTGGCCGAGGGCAAAATCGACATCATCATCGGGACCCACCGGCTGATTCAATCGGACGTGCGCTTCGCACGGCTGGGGCTCGTGATCATCGACGAAGAGCACCGCTTCGGCGTGCGGCAAAAAGAGGCGCTCCGTACCTTCTGCGCCCATGTCCACACCTTGTCGCTCTCCGCCACCCCGATTCCGCGCACGCTCGGCATGGCGCTCGAAGGGCTGCGCGACTTTTCGGTGATCGCGACGCCCCCCGCGAAGCGCCTCGCGGTCAAGACCTTCGTCGTCCCCAAGAGCGACGCATTGATCCGCGAAGCGGTCGCACGGGAGCTGCGCCGCGGCGGGCAGGTCTTCTACGTCCACAATGAAGTGCGCACGATCGCCAACACCTTCGAGGCGCTCCAGAAGCTCCTCCCCAACGTCCGGATCGGGGTCGCCCACGGGCAGATGAGCGAACTCGAGCTCGAGCGGGTGATGCGCGACTTCATCCATCAGCGGCTGCAGCTGCTCCTCTGTACGACGATCATCGAAACGGGGATCGACATCCCCAACGCCAATACCATCCTGATCGAACGCGCCGACCGCTTTGGCCTGGCGCAGCTCCACCAACTGCGCGGCCGCGTGGGGCGCAGCCACCATCAGGCGTTCGCCTACCTCATGACCGACCCCCACGTGAAACCCACCCCCGCAGGCGCGAAGCGGCTCGAAGCGATCGCGCTAGCCGAGTCCCTCGGCGGTGGTTTTACGCTGGCGATGCATGACCTCGAAATCCGCGGCGCAGGCGAGATTCTCGGCGAGGCGCAATCGGGCGCGATCGAATCGGTCGGGTTTGCCCTTTATGCGCAACTCCTCCACGCTGCAGTGCGTCGCCTCCAAGCGGAACAAGGAAAAGGGCCCGCGCAACGCCAACGAGGGGAGACCCCGCAGTCGCTTTCCGACTCGCTCCTTGCCGCTTTTGCCGCGACCACCGAGATCACCGTCGGCGAACCGGCGCTCCTTCCCGAGAGCTACTGCCCCGACGTCGCGGTGCGCCTCGACCTCTACAAGCGACTTGCCGATGCCGATTCCCCAGAGGCGCTGGAAGCGCTCAAAGCGGAGCTCATCGACCGCTTTGGCCTCCTCCCGCCGCCCGCGCAAGCCCTCATCGCCACCCACCGCCTGCGGCTCCTGGTTGCCCCCTACCGGGTGGCACGGGTCGACGCCACGCCCAACCGCATCACCCTGCGCTTTGCCGCGGGCGCGCCAGTCGATCCGGCCAAGGTGATTCGGCTGATCCAAAGCGACCGCTCGGTCCAGCTCAAAGGGGGCGACACCCTCGTGCGCACGGGATCGTTCCCGACCCTCGCGGAGCGGATCGCTGCGGTGGAGCGGCTCTTGGCGGCAGTGGTCGAAGAGGTCAAACCCGAGGTGATCGCGTAAAATCGCTCGTACGCTAGTGCACTGCACAAAAGTTACTACCAGGGAGAGACGATGATCCACTACCTGCTTGAAAACACCAACATCGAAGCCTTCGAGCCGATGCCCTCGCCGGCCGAAATCAAAAAGGACCTGCCCCTCACCGAACGGGCGGCAACGACCGTTGCGCAGGCGCGGCAGGCACTCACCGCGATCCTCGACGGGAGCGATCCTCGCCTCTTTGCCGTGGTTGGTCCCTGTTCGATTCACGACACCGACGCGGGACTCGACTACGCCCGGCGCCTCAAGGCACTCGCCGATGAAGTGGCTGAGACGATCGTTCTGGTGATGCGAGTCTATTTCGAAAAACCGCGCACCAGTATCGGCTGGAAAGGGTTCATCAACGACCCGTTTCTCGACGACTCCTTCCGCATCGACGTCGGTATGCGGCGCGCACGTGAGTTTCTTTTGGCGGTCAATGAGTTGGGACTCCCCGCCGCGACCGAGGCGCTCGATCCGATCGGCCCACAATACTACGGCGACCTCGTCAGCTGGACCGCGATCGGCGCGCGCACGGTGGAGTCGCAAACCCACCGCGAAATGGCCTCGGGGCTCTCCACCCCGGTCGGGTTCAAAAACAGCACCGACGGGAGTCTCGAAGTGGCGATCAACGCGATCCTTTCGGCGTCGCACCGCCATGCGTTTCTCGGGATCGACGAGAGCGGGCGCACCGCGATCGTCCGCACCAAAGGGAACCGCTACGGCCACCTGGTGCTGCGCGGCGGCGGCGGACGGCCCAACTACGACTCGGTCTCGGTCTCGCTCGCCGAAGAGGCGCTCAGGAAGGCGAAACTTCCCGCGAACATCGTGATCGACTGCTCCCACGCCAACTCGTGGAAAAAACCGGAGTACCAGCCGCTCGTCCTCAAAGACATCGTCCACCAGATCCGCGAAGGGAACGGGTCGATCGTCGGCTTCATGGTCGAGAGTTTCATTGAAGCAGGCAATCAGCCGCTCGCCGAGCGTGCGGCGTTGCGCTATGGCTGCTCGATCACAGACCCGTGCGTCGACTGGGCAACCACCGAGACGATGATCCGCACCGCGCACGAGGTGTTGCGCACTGTGCTTCCCTCGCGGCAGCGCACGGGGTTCGCGGCGTGACTGCTGCGTTGCGGCTCCTCGCCACCCCCGCAGCGCGCCGTTGGCTCGCGGAGCGCGCGCTTCCTTTCGTCGAACTCCCGTGTGCGACAACGCACCCGCGCACGCCACCGCCCACCCATGACGGGGACGGAGAATGCCAATCGCCGATGCCCCCTGAGCCGTCTGCGATTTTGGCGGTCTCCGCGCCGCTTGCCCGTACCCCGACGCTCGACCTAGAGCTCGCCGCCGCCGGGTGCGACTGGGCGTGGTGGGAAGAGGGGCTGTCGCTCGCTGCGGTCCGCCTCTTTGTCACCGACATGGATTCGACGCTGATTGCGATCGAATGCATCGACGAGATCGCCGCCGCGGTGGGGAAGCGCAACGAGGTGGCGCGGATCACCGAAGCGGCGATGGAAGGAAGGCTCGACTTTCGCGCGGCGCTCTTGGAGCGCGTCGCGCTCCTTGCGGGACTCCCCGAAGCGGAGCTTGCGGCGATCTTTCACACAACGGTTCGTTACAACCCCGGCGCGCGGGCGCTTGTTGCCGCACTCAAGGCGCAAGGGACCTACTGCCTCCTCGTTTCGGGGGGATTCACCCACTTCACCGCGCCGATTGCTGCCGAGTTGGGGTTCGATGCGCACCTTGCGAACCAGCTCGAGGTCGATCGCAACGGGCGACTCACCGGCCGACTCGTTGGCCCGATCGTCGACGCCGAAGCGAAACAGGCAGCGATCCGCGCCCACCGCGCCCGCCTCGGCTGCCCTGCTGCAGCGGTCCTTGCCGCGGGCGACGGCGCGAACGACCGGCTGATGCTGCGCGAGGCGGGTTTGCGCCTCGGTTACCGCCCGAAAGCGGTGCTGCTGCCTGAGCTCAACCTGATCTCGATGACCGCGGGCTTGGCACTCCCGCTCTGGTTCTACGCGTAGCGCTCACCCCCTCTCCCGGATTTCACTTGCCGCACGCCGGCGAAAAACGGGTCGCTCGGGCGTCGAGACTTCCGGGACGTAGCGGTACCCCTCGGCGGAGAAAGTAAGCAGCGCATCGGGCTCGAGCCTCCCCCCTTGCGCGATCGCCGTCTCCGCAAGAAAACGGACCATCAACCCCCGCGCCCGTTTCGCGTAAAAACTGATCACCCGGAAGCGTCCCCCCTTCTCGTCTTCAAACTGCGGCGAAATGACGGGGTAGCCGAGCGCGCCGCTGTCCACCACCTTGAAGTACTCTTGCGACGCGAGGTTCACAAGCACCGCGGGCTCCCCTCGTGCCGCTCGTTGCTCAAGGAGTTCGCGGAGCGCCGCGGTCACCGTCTCGCGCCAGAAGGCGTAGAGGTCGCTCCCCGCGGGGTTGGCCAACCGGCTGCCCATCTCCAGACGGTAGGGTTGCATCGCGTCGAGCGGCCGCAGCACCCCGTAGAGTCCCGAAAGGATCCGCAAATGGTCTTCGAGCCAGTCGATCGCCGCAGGTGACAATTGCCGTGCCGCCAACCCCTCATAGACGTCGCCGTTGAAGGCAAAGAGCGCCGCGACGCTGTTCTCAGGGGTATGGTCGAGCTGCCATGCACGGTAGCGGGCAACGTTGAGCGCGGTGAGCGCATCGGAAAGGTCCATCAAGCGCGCAACCTCTTGGGGGGTGAGTCGCCGCAGCTCCTCGATCAACACCGCGGAGCGGTCGACGAATTGCGGCGTGTGCCGCGCCGTTACGGGCGCGGGCGTCGTGAAATCGAGCACTTTGGCGGGAGAGATCACCAGTAGCATCAATAGACTCCTTCGACATTTCAACAAGAGCCGAGACGCCGTTGCCGCTCTGCCTCAAAGAGGAAAACGGCTGCGGCGGTGGCGACGTTGAGCGACTCGACCCCCGGGGCGAGCGGCAGATGGGCCGAAAGGGCCCCGCGTTCGAACCAGACGGGCCGCACCCCCGCCCCTTCGTTCCCCATGATCCAGGCCACAGGACGGCGCAAATCGAGCGTATAAAAGGAGCGACTTCCCCGATCGAGCGACGTGGCGATCAGCCGCTCTTGCGCGGCGTAGGGTTGCCAGACCGCGTCGGGCACCTCGCCTTCGAAGATCGCCACCACCATGTGCGCTCCCATCGCTGCACGCAATACCTTCGGCGACCACGCGTGCGCCGACCCGGGGGCGAGCCACACCGCCCGCACCCCCGCCGCCGCCGCGACCCTGAGGAGCGCCCCGACATTACCGGGATCTTGGATCCCATCGGCGATCACCAGGTCGCAGTCGCCCCAGGGTTGCAGCTGCGGTTCGGGCGGGATCACCTCGGCGACGATCCCTTGGGGGGTCGTCGTCTCGGTAACAGCTGCAAGGACCTCAGTCGTCACCCGCGTCACCGGTATCCCAAGCGCGGCCACCTGGGCGAGGAGCGGCTGAAAACGCGCTTCGCCCCCCGAATCGACCCAAACGTCGACAAGGGGCCAACGCGCGGCAACCGCCGCTTCGACAAGGTGCGCCCCCTCGAGGAGCACCCAGCGCGCCGCACGCCGCACGCTACTCTTTGTCATCCACTCCCGCCACCGCTTGACGCGCGGGTTGGCGCGCGAGGTGATGCGCTCCGCGTTATCGGCCATCTCCTACTCTCACGTATGCGGCGACGGGGCGAAACGACCGCCGGTGCTCAGGCGTCACGCCAAGACGCGCCAACGCCGCCGCGTGCTCGCGCGTCCCATACCCTTTGTGCCGGGCAAAGCCGTAACCGGGGTAACGCTCGTCGAGCGCGACCATCCAGCGATCCCGCGCCACCTTCGCGACAATCGACGCGGCAGCGATCGCCGCGACCGATCCATCCCCGCGCACGACGGCGCGCGCGGCGTAGGGCCAGTGGGGAAGGCGATTGCCGTCCACCGCGATCGGCTGCGCCAAGAGCCGCTCTCGGACCGCGTCGTCGGGAAAGCGCGCCAAGAGCGCTTCGACCGCGCGGGTCATCGCCAAAACGGTCGCCGGCCAGATGCCGTGGGTGTCGATCTCGGCAACGCTCGCCCAGCCGAGCGCCACCCCAAACGCGTGGGCAGTGATTCCCTGTGCAAGGCGCTCGCGCGCCGCGGGGGTGAGCGCCTTCGAGTCCCTAAGTCCGGGAATCGCCCACCCCTCGCCCAAGACCACCGCCGCGGCGCAGACCGGCCCGGCCCATGGCCCACGCCCGACCTCATCGACACCGATCTGCCACGGTTCGATCACCAATGCGCTACCCTCCTGATCCTTCCACCTCGAGCCACTCAGCAAGGAGCGCCGCGGTGCGCTCGGCCATATTGCAGCGCAACGCCCGATGGAGTTCCGCAAACCGCTCAGCGAGCCGCGCCACCTCCGCTGGCCGATCCCACCACGCCAACACGGCTGCCGCGAGCCGCTGCGGCGTTGCCTGATCCTGGAGAAGCTCCGGGACCACCGCTTCGCCGCAAAGGATGTTGGGCAACCCGACCCAAGGGAGGTAGGCCATCCGGCGCAGCAACCGATATTGCCACGGCGCGACGCGGTAAGCAATCACCATCGGGCGTTTGAAAAGGGCCGCCTCGAGCGTCGCCGTGCCGCTCGCAACCAGAACCACGTCGGCGGCGGCCAACGCTGTGTGCGCGCCGCGCGGCGAGATGAGGAGCGACGCCCGCCCTGACCACTGTTGTGCGAGCTCCTCTGCCCAACGGTCACCAAGATCATTGGCCGTCGGCACGACGACGGCAAGCTCCGGCACCACCTGCGCCACCCGCTCGGCCGCGGCGAAAAAGATCGCCCCCAACCGCGCCCATTCGCCGGCACGGCTCCCGGGAAGCAGCGCAAGGACCGGCCGCTGCGGCGCCACCCCGAGACGCGCCCGCGCAGCCACACGATCGGGCTCCATGGCGATCGTATCGGCCAACGGGTGACCGACATATTCGGCGCGAAGCCCCGTTCCGGCGTAACAAGCCGGCTCAAAGGGGAAGAGACAGAAGAGGAGTTCGACCGCTTGAGCGATACGGGCAATCCGGCCGCGCCGCCACGCCCAAACCGAGGGACTGACGAGATGAGCAGTGCGCACCCCATTCTTTCGGAGCTTCGCCGCCAAACCGAGGTTGAAGTCGGGCGCGTCGACGCCGAGGAAGTGGCTCACCTTTTCGTTCAGAAAGGTGTGAAGAACGGTACGGCGGAAGCGAAGGAGCTGCGGGAGGCGTTGGAGGGCGTCGGCAAAGCCGTGGACGGCAAGAAGCTCGTAGGGCCACCGCACGTCGCAGCCGGCCGCGGCGAGCTGCTCGCCGCCGACCGCAAGTGGGGTGAGGTCGCGCTTTTCGCGCAGCCGGACGACGACCGGTGCGGCGATCGCGTCTCCCGACGCTTCGCCGGCAACGAGTGCGAGCGTTGGCCCCTTCATCAGCGCACGATGCCGCGCCCCGGCTCCTTGAGGAAGGTCACGAGCGGCACGAGTTCCGGGTGGTTCGCGCTTTCGCTTTCGATCGCAGCGATCGCCTCCTGCAGCGACAACCCTTTGCGGTAGAGTGTCTTGTAGGCGCGCTTGATCGCAGCGATCGCCTCCGGCGAGAAGTTGCGCCGCCGCAGCCCTTCACTGTTGATCCCGTGGGGGGCAGCAGGGTGGCCGGCAACGGTGACGTAGGGAGGAAGGTCTTGGGTGAGCACCGTCCCGACGCCGCAGAAGCTGTGCGCCCCGACCCGGACGAACTGGTGCACCCCGACAAAGCCGCCGAGGATCGCCCAATCGTCGACGCGGACGTGTCCGCCCAACGTCGCATTGTTGGCAAAGATCGTGTGCGACCCGACGACGCAGTCGTGCGCGATATGGACATAGGCCATGATCCAGTTGTCGTCGCCGATCGTCGTCTCACCCCGATCCTGAACCGTGCCGCTATTGACGGTGCAATATTCGCGAAAGGTGTTGCCGTTGCCGATGATGACGCGCGTCACCTCGCCGCGGTACTTTTTGTCTTGCGGCGGCAGGCCAATCGCACAAAAGGGGAAAAAGCGGTTCCCTTCTCCGATCGTGGTGTGGCCATCGATCACGCAGTGGGCGCCGACCGTAGTGTGGTCGCCGATCGCCACGTTCGCGCCGATGATCGCGTAAGGGCCAACCGCGACGCCGTCGCCCAAGCGGGCATTGGGGTCGACGATCGCGGTGGGGTGGATCGTTGTCGCCACGCGCTCTCCCCTCACCGCCCCTCTTTCAATGCGCAGAGGATCTCGGCTTCAGCAGCGAGTTCCTCACCCACGCGGGCACGGGCGGCGTAGCGCCAGATGTGGCGCATCGTGCGCAAAATCTCGACCTCCAACAGCAGCTGGTCGCCGGGAACGACGGGCCGCTTGAAGCGCGCTTTGTCGATTCCCGCGTAATAGACGACCGAGTCGGGGGTAGGTTTGCGCTCCATCGTGACGAACGAAAGGACCGCTGCAGCCTGCGCGAGCGCTTCCAAAATGAGGACACCAGGGAAAATCGGTTGGTTGGGAAAGTGGCCGGGGAAGAAGGGTTCGTTGATCGTGACATTTTTGAGCGCCACAATGCGTTTTCCCTTCTCGAGCTCGACCACCCGATCGACCAACAGGAAGGGGTAGCGATGGGGAAGATAGGTCAAAATCTCTTGAATGTCGATCATGGCTCTTCCTTGACCGGGTGTTGGGGAAAATGGTCGGGTTCAGCGCTTGCGTGGTGGCGATCCGGTACGGCGCTATGGCTGCGGACAAAGCGCTGCCACCACCGGCCGATCTCGGCGAGCCGCTTCCACCACGCCGCGTTCTTTTGCCACTCGCGGTAGGGCAATGCCGGGAGATGTCCCGCGTAGAAGCCGCCGCTGGGCAAGGAGCTGGTCACCAGCGTCGCGGCGCCGATCGTCACATCGTCCCCCACCGTCAGGTGGCCGGCAAGCCCCGCCTGGCCGCCGATCCGGCAGCGCGCCCCGACCACCGTGCTTCCGGCAAGCCCCGCACAGCCGGCGATCGCCGTCGCGCGACCGATGCGGCAGTTGTGCGCAATCTGCACGAGGTTGTCGATCTTCACCCCTGCCTCGATCACGGTATCGGCAAGCGCCCCACGATCGATCGTGGTGTTGGCACCGATCTCGACGTCGTCGCCGATCACCACCCGACCCACCTGCGGGATCTTCTCCCACCGCTCAGCAGCGCGATCCCAGGCAAAGCCGAAGCCGTCCGCGCCGATCACCGCACCCGCGTGGATGCGGCAGCGCGCGCCGACGACACACCCCGCTTCCACCACCACATTGGGCCCAAGCCAGCTCTCCGGACCGACGATCGCGCCACGACCCACCCGCACCCCCGCTTCGAGCACCGCCCGTTCGCCGACCTCAGCGTCTGCGGCGACAGTCACCAAGGGGCCGATGTGGGCCGTTGCCGCAACCCGTCCCTCGACCACCGCTGTCGGATGGATTCCCGACGGAAAGTGTGGCGCTGGGTAGAGCCACTGTGCCGCACGCGCATACGCGAGATAGGGATCGGGGCAGAAGAGCACGGCGCGAATCGTCGGCGAAAGGGCCGCCTCCACCCCTTCGGGCAGGAGAATCACGGTCGCTTCAGTGGTTGCTGCAAGGGGCAAAAAGCGCGCGTCGGCAACAAAAGCCAACGCCCCCGCCCCTGCTGCCTCGAGCGGCGCAATGCGCTCGATCACCGCTTCGCCGTCGCCCCGTAACGCAACGCCGAGGCGCTCAGCGAGTTCCCTAGCCGTAATCACAGAGGGTTAGCGGACGTTTTCCAACGCCTTGATCACCTCTTCGGTGATATCGATCCGCGGACTCGCGTAGACCGCTTCCTGGAAGACGATATCGAGATCCTTTTTCTCCGCGACTCGTTTGATCGCCTGGTTCGCCAGATCGAGCACCTGGACGAGCTCCTCGTTGCGGCGCTGGTTGAGATCTTCGCGAAACTCCCGCTGCTTGCGCTGGAATTCGCGGCTCAAATCGGCAAATGCCCGCTCTTTCCGCTGGCGTTCGTTCTCACTCATCGACGCGCCGCGGGTGTCAAGCTCCTGCTGCAATTTCTGCAGCTCATCAGCCATCCGTTTGAGCTCGCGATCGCGCGGTTCAAACTCCTTTTCGAGCCGTTTCTGCGCCGCAACTGCTGGCGCGGCCTCTTTGATGAGCCGTTCGGAATTGACAAAGCCGATTTTTGCTTGCGCGTATGCGGCGAAACTCGCAAGCGAAAAGGCTACGACAACCAAAGCGTGATGCCAACGACGTTTCATGATGCTCCTTCGTGGTGGAATAAAGAGGTTAGAAAACCGCACCGAGCTGGAATTGGAACTTCTCGGTTTTATCCTTGACCCCATTCAAGTCTTTCCGCACCGGGACGCCGACGGCAAAACGCAACGGCCCGATTGGCGAGACCCAGGTGAGGCCGACACCGGTGCTGACCCGCAGATCCTGTAACCGCATCTTCTCCTCCTCGCCCCAGACATAACCCGAGTCGACGAAGACCGACCAGCGGAACGACGGATCTTTGCCACTTCCCGGCATCGGGAAGAAATATTCGGCGTTCAGCAGCAACCGCCGCGTCCCGCCGTAAGCGTCGCCATTTTCATCCTTCTTCCCGATCGACGACGAGCCAAACCCCCGCACCGTGGTGATCCCCCCGGCGTAGAAGTTGCGGTAAAAGGGCACCGCCTTTCCGCCATACCCCTTTTCATAGCCAAATTCGGCGTTGAGCATCAGCGATGTGTTGCGCGTGAAAGGAATCCATTGCTGATGCTGTGCGATCATCCGCCACAGTTTTACATCCCCCGGCGGAAGGTCGACCTCGCCCACCAAGCGCTGGTAGATCCCTTTGTGCGGCATCAAGCGCGAGTCCCGGGTATCGCGTGCCCAACCCGCCGACGCCGCCAAAGTCAGCAGGCCGCTACAGTCGTAGGCGCTCCCTGGAGCACAGAAGTCCCTGTACCGCTTGGGACTATCCGGGTAGGTAATGATCTCGGTTCGATCGACCGAAAGACCGAAGTTGATCCGATCCTCTTCAGCGATGGGCCAACCGACGCGAATGCCAGCCCCGAGCGACTTGGTCTTGTAGTTTGAAATGTAGAGCGAGCGGGAATTTGCCGGATCGTAGGTCCGGTGGTAGAGGTCGTAGCCTACTGAGACGCCATCGACGGTGTAGTAGGGATCGGTAAACGAGAGCGAAAAGAGGCGACTCGATTTGCTGGTGTCGACCCCAAAAGAGAGTGCCTTGCCAGTCCCGAGGAAGTTCTCTTGCGAGATCGAACCCGAGAGCACCAACTTTTCCGCGCTCGAAAAACCGGCACCGAGCATGAGGTTACCCGTCGGGCGCTCTTTCACCTGCACCTTGACGTCGAGCTGGTCGCTCACCTCTGGGACGGGGTCGGTGTCGACCTGAACCTGGTCGAAAAAGCCGAGCCGCTCCACCCGCTCTTTCGACTTCTTGAGTTTGGCGACGTTGTACCACTCCCCTTCGAGCTGGCGCAACTCCCGGCGGATCACTTCGTCACGGGTTTTGCTGTTGCCGGCGATATCGATCCGACGGACATACATCCGCCGACCGGGGTCGACCGCGAGCGTGAAGGCAACCTGCTGCTTTTCGTGATCGATCTGCGGAATCGGCGCGACGTTGGCAAAGGCGTAACCCTCCTCGCCGATGCGATCGGTGATCGCTTGAATCGACTTCTCCAGTTTCTCCCGCGAATAGAGTTCCCCGGGTTTGAGTTCGACGCGCTTCGCGAGCTCGTCAGCGGGGACCGGAAAATCGCCGGTGAGCTTCACTTCGCTCACCCGGTAGGGTTTCCCTTCGTGGATCGCCACCGTGATGAAGATATCGCGTTTGTCCGGGGAGATCGCGACGTTCGCCGAATCGATGCGAAAATCGAGGTAGCCCTGGTTCATGTAGAAGGCTCGCAGGTTTTCGAGATCCTGCGAAAGCTTTTCCCGCGAGTACTGATCGGCCTTGGTGTACCAGGTGAACCACCCCGGGGTCGTCAGCTGAAACTGCTCAAGCAGATCTTTCTCTTTGAACGCCTGGGCGCCGACGATCTTGATCTCCCGGATCTTCGCGACATCCCCTTCGACGACGTCAAAGCGCAGCGCCACGCGGTTACGGGGCAACGGCACGACCTCCGCCCGAACCTGCGCCGCGTATTTCCCTTTCGCCAAGTACTGCCGCTTGAGCTCCTGCTCTGCCTGACGCACCAGCGCCGGGTCAAAGATCCGCGCCTCCGCAATCCCAAGATCGCGCAACGCCTTCTTGATCTGCTCGGGTTCAAACTCCTTCATGCCGTTGAAGGTGATCTCACCGATCGCCGGCCGCTCATCGACGACGACAACGAGCACATCGCCGTCGCGCTGCACCGAGACGTTGCGGAAAAAGCCGGTTTCAAAGAGACGGCGCACCGCCTCGTCGGCAAGCTCCGGGGTGATTCGCTCGCCCACCCGCACGGGAAGGTAACTGAAGACCGTTCCCGGCTCAACGCGCTGAATCCCTTCGACGCGGATGTCGCGCACCACGAAGGGCTCAAGAGCCCATGAGGAGAGCGAGGAGAGGAGCGCCGCCGCGACAACCGACTGACGTGTCCAGCGGGAAAAGCGGCGCGGTAAAAACGGTTTTTTCATCGATCAACCCAACCAGCGGAGAAAGTCATTCACGAGCGCAATACCCATCAAAAGCGCCAAGAGCGCCATTCCGATTCGCTGCCCCAAGAGCTGGAGACGCTCGGAAAGCGGCCGCCCCTGCGCCCATTCGAGCGAATAATACAGCAAATGGCCGCCGTCGAGAATCGGGATCGGCAAGAGGTTGAGCACCGCAAGGCTCACGCTCACCAACGCTAAAAACGCCAGATAGTGCGCCACCCCTAACTGCGCGCTCTGCCCAGCAGCCGCCGCGATCGTGATCGGCCCGGAGAGATTCTTCACCGACGCTTCGCCGACGACTATTTTGGCCAGAATCTTCAAGGTGAGGAGCGTCGCTTCAGCTGTTTTACGCCAGCCATAGACGATCGCCTCAGGGATCGAATAGACGACGCGCCGCGTGGTGAGCATCGAGGGGGCTTGCACCCCTAGCCGACCGACCTGATCGTTCCCCTCACCCACCGCTTCGAGCGCCACCGTCGCCTGCAGGTGGTTATCCCCCCGCAACCACTCCAGCGTCACGACTTTCCCAGGTAACGCGCGCACCTTCGCCACCAATTCGTGCCACTCGTCGACCGGGTGACCGTCGAGCGCGACGATCCGATCCCCCGGCTGGAGCCCCGCCCGAGCCGCTGGGCTCTCGGGGGCCACCGCGCCGACCACCGGCGGCAGGCGGGTAGCGGCAGAGACCAACCCCAGTTGGCGCAACGGATCCCCAGCGTCGGGGTCAAGCGTGAGCGCAGAAAGCGGCAGCGTCACGCGCCGCTCCCCGTCGCTGCCTGCGACGGTCACCTCGAGCGCATCGCGACCATCGGCAAGCGCTTCGACAACGGCCCAGCGCACCTGTGGCCACGTCTCGGCAGGACGGCCGTCGACGGCAACGATCTGATCGCCCACAGCAATCCCCACCCGTGCTGCCGGTGAGTCGGGAGGCGGCGCGACCGTGGCGAGCGGCTCATCGACACCGATCGCCGCGGTTGCCGCGTAGAAGAGGATAGCAAGCAAAAAGTTGGCGAGCGGCCCCGCCGCGACGATCGCGATCCGCACGGGAGGTGGCTTCTGATCGAACGCGAAGGGGCGATCCTCGTCGCGAACCACCTTTTCCCGGGTGTCGAGCATCTTGACGTAGCCGCCAAGCGGAATCCCGGCGACGACCCACTCCGTTCCACGACGATCCTGCCACGAGAGGAGTGGCCGACCAAAGCCGATCGAGAAGCGCTCCACCCGCACGCCAAAGGCGCGCGCGACCCCGTAGTGGCCCAGTTCATGAAAAAGGATCAACACACCGAGCGCCACCACGAAAGCCACCAGCGTGTGCAGGAGCCCCATCACCGACTCCACTGCTGGACATATTGCCGCGCTTTGATTCGCGCCGCACGGTCGATCTCCAGCGCCGACTCGACGGAAGCGATCGGCGTTGCGGGTAACGCCGCAAGCGTTTCGGCAACCACCGCGGGAATGCGGTCAAAAGTCAAGGTGCGCGCGAGAAAAGCGGCCACCGCCTCTTCATTCGCCGCGTTCAACACCGTCGGGGCCGAGCCGCCGGTGCGCGCCGCGTCAAACGCGAGTTGCAGGCAGGGGAAACGGCGAAAATCGGGCGCTTCGAAGGTGAGCGTCCCCCGTTCCGCAAGCGACAACCAACTTGCGCCCGACGCGATCCGCTCGGGCCAGGCGAGCGCATGGGCGATCGGGACCCGCATATCGGGTTCTGAGAGTTGCGCGAGCACCGTCCCGTCGCGATACTCCACAAGGGCATGAACGACGCTCTGCGGGTGAAGCAGAACCTCGATGCGCTCCAGCGGCAGACCAAAGAGCCAAAAGGCCTCGATCACCTCGAGCCCCTTGTTCATCATCGTCGCCGAGTCGACCGAAATTTTGCGCCCCATCGACCAGGTGGGGTGGGCACACGCCTCTTCCGGGGTAACCGTGGCGAAGGTTTCAGGGTCCCGTGTTCGGAAAGGCCCGCCCGAAGCGGTGAGGATCAGCCGCCGCACCGCTTGCTCCGCTGCTTCCAGCCGCCAGCGGCCGTCGGGCGTGCGCACCACGAGCGACGCGAGACACTGAAAGAGGGCGTTGTGCTCAGAGTCGATCGGTAACAAAACCGCCCCCGTGCGCTCGGCCGTTTCGGTGAGGAGCGCACCGGTCATCACCAGCGCCTCTTTGTTCGCCAGGAGCACCCGTTTGCCGTGGGCGACCGCGGCGTAGGTGCTGGGGAGCCCCGCGCCGCCGACGACCCCTGCAACCACCGTATCGACCTCGGGCGATGCGGCGATTGCGACGAGCGCCTCTTCGCCCGCGAGCACTTCGACGGGAAGCGCTCGCGCCCTCAGCGCCGCCTCAAGCGCCCTTGCCCCTTCGGGATCGACCACCGCAGCCCAGCGGGGGCGGAAGGTTTCACAGAGCGGCAGCAGCGCCTCCCATTGGCGGTGCGCGGTGAGCGCCACCACGGCAAAGCGCTCGGGGTGGCGATGGATCACCGCAAGGGTACTTGCGCCAATAGAACCGGTTGCGCCAAAAATGGCGACCCGCTGCTCAACCACGCGCGTCACCTTTTTTGCTGACGACGAGAGAAAAACGACCCCGGGATCACCAGTGGAGCCACCAGAGGGCCGCAATCGGCAAAACGGGGAGGAGCGCGTCGATCCGATCAAGAATACCGCCGTGCCCCGGGAGAAGCGAACCGGAATCTTTGACGCCGGCAAGGCGCTTCAGCCACGATTCGAAAAGATCGCCCACCACCGCAAGAAGTGCGACCCCGACCATCGCGACGACCCAGCCGACGAAACCCTGCCCGGGGCCGATCAGGGGATAGAGGATCGCGCCATAAGCCGCCACCGCCCCCAATGCGCCCCAAAAGCCAGCCCACGTCTTTCCGGGACTCACCGCTTCGAGGAGCTTCTTCGCCCCATACCGTCGGCCGGCAAAGAAGGCAGCAGTATCGGCCACCCATACAAGCGTCACCGCCGCAAGGAGGAGCCCGACCGACGCCTCCCGCAACCCAAGCGCCGCAATCCCGGCCGCGAGGAGCGTCACCCACCCCAGGAGCAACCCCAAGAGTTTCGACCCCCAGCGCATCTGAAAGAGGACGATCACCGGAGCAATCGCCACCCAGAAAAAGAGCGCGGGAATCACCGTCGCGGCGGCAACGGGCGGAACCACGGAGCCGGTCGCAATCCCGCTGGTGCGCCACAGCACGGCAAGGAGCACCACGGTGACTCCCGCGTAGCCCACTGCTTCAATCGCCGAGAGCTTGACCAACCGCCCCCACTCCCAGCTGGCCCAGCCAATCACGCCGGAGATAAAGAGCGCCCAGAGCCACGACGGCGCAAAGAAGGCGAGCAACAGAAAAAGGACCAAAGCCACAAGAGCGGTGGCTGTGCGGACCATCAGTTCGTTCATTTCCCTCTCTCCAGTTTCTCCACAAGTTGTTCGCTGGTGCGGCCAAAGCGGCGCTCCCGCTCCCGGTACCATTGGAGCGCCACATCGAGCGCCGCTTCGTCGAAATCGGGCCAGTAGGTCGGGGTGAAGTAGAGCTCGGTGTACGCAAGCTGCCAGAGGAGAAAGTTGCTGATCCGCTGCTCGCCACCCGTACGGATGAAGAGGTCGGGTTCCGGCGCATCACCGAGCGCCAGATAGGGCCAGAGGTCACTCTCGGTCACCCGACCCGCGAGCTCGGGATGATCGAGCAAAAGCCGATTGAACGCTTGGAGCAGATCCCACCGCCCACCATAATTGACGGCAACGTTGAGCGTGAGCCGCGTGTGATGGGCGGTTTTCGCTTCGGCCGCTTCAATCAACCGGCGCAGCTCTGCGCCCAACGGTTCGCGATTACCGATAATCCGCAGCCGAATGGCGTTACGATCAAGCCGCGCCACCTCCCGCTTCAGCATCAGCCGGAAGAGCCCCATCAGGAACTGGACCTCATCTGGGGGTCGGCGCCAATTCTCGGAACTGAAGGCGAAGAGGGTGAGCTGCTCGACCCCCAATTCGGCGCAGCGGCGAACCACCGTCCGGACCGCCTCCACCCCGCGACGATGACCTTCGATGCGCGGCAACCCTCGTTCAGTAGCCCACCGGCCGTTACCATCCATGATGATGGCAATATGGCGGGGAACTTCGCCGACTTCAGGGATGGTGAGGGTGGTCGAGGCGCGCACAATCGTCACTAAATCTGCATCAGTTCGGCTTCTTTCTTCTCAATCGCCTCGTCAATCGCCTTGATATAACGATCGGTGAGTTTCTGAATCTCCTCTTCGGCGCGCCGCAACTCATCTTCGGTGAGCGTCTTCTTCTTCTGCAACTCTTTGAGCGCCTGGATCACGTCACGCCGGACATTGCGCACCGCGACCCGCGCCTGCTCCCCTTCGTGGCGGACTACTTTGGTCAATTCCCGACGCCGTTCTTCGGTGAGCGGCGGCATCGGCACGCGAATCAGTTCACCCATGTTCGCCGGATTGAGCCCCAGGTCGCTTTCGCGAATCGCCTTTTCGACCTTGCTCATCATGCTCTTTTCCCACGGCTGGACCCCGAGCGTGCGGGCATCCAACAGGGTGACGTTCGCAACCTGGGGAATCGGCACCATCGAACCGTAGTACTCAACCATCACATGGTCGAGAATCCCCGTGTGGGCGCGTCCAGTACGGATTTTGGTCAATTCCTCTTTCAACGCCTCGACCGCCCGTTTCATGCGGTGTTCGGCGTCTTTTTTCAACTCTGCCACGCTCATCGCTTGAACCCCTCTTCAGGAATGAACGAGCGTCCCTTCATCTTCGCCGCAAACGATGCGCAGGAGCGCCCCTGGTTTGAAAATCGAAAAGACATTGATCGGCAACGAAATATCGCGACAGAGGGCAAAAGCGGTCGCATCCATCACCTCGAGATTGCGCAGGATCGCCTCATCGAACGAGATGCGGGCAAAGCGCTCGGCATGGGGATCCTTTTTTGGGTCGCTGGAGTAGATCCCGTCCACTTTGGTCGCTTTGAGAACGATCTCGGCACCGATCTCGGCACCCCGCAGCGCGGCCGCCGTATCGGTCGTGAAAAAGGGGTTGCCCGTACCGGCGGCAAAGATCACGATCCGCCCCTCTTCGAGGTGACGGATCGCGCGCGCTCGGATGTAGGGTTCCACGACCTGGTCGATCCGGAGCGCCGACTGAACCCGCGCCACGACGCCGGCACGGGTGAAGGCGTCGGCAAGCGCCATCGCGTTCATCACGGTGGCGAGCATCCCCATGTAGTCGGCGGTCGCACGGTCCATACCGCCTGCCGCCCCCTGCATCCCGCGAAAGATATTGCCGCCACCGATCACGACGCCGACCTGGACACCGAGCGCCGCAACCTCGCTGATTTCGCGAACGATGCGACCGACGACAGCCTCGTCGATCCCGTAGGATCGTTCGCCCATCAGCGCCTCGCCCGAGAGCTTCAAGAGGATTCGGCGGTAGGCCGGTTGCGGCGTCATCAACTGCCCCCTACTCGGTTACCCTTTTGCCGCAGCTGCTTGCGCAGCCACTTCGGCGGCAAAATCGGTGGTCCGTTTTTCGATCCCTTCGCCGACGATGTAGAGCGCGAAGGTCGCCACCCGGGCACCGCGGCTCTTCAGGAGCTGCTCGACGGTCGTCTTGTCGTCTTTGACAAAGCCTTGCCCGAGGAGCGTCACCTCTTTGAGGAACTTCTGAACCGCCCCTTCGACCATCTTCTCGATGATGTTGGCGGGTTTCCCCGACTGCTGCGCCTTTTCCGTGGCGACGCGCCGCTCCGACTCGATCAGTTCAGCAGGAACGCCCGCCGCATCGAGCGCCTTGGGTTTGAACGCAGCAACGTGCATCGCGAGGTCTTTACCCAACTCCTCATCCCCGCCGACGAGATCGAGGAGGACACCGATCTTGCTCCCGCCATGGATGTAGGGGAAGACCTTCCCTTCGGCCTCGATGCGGACAAAGCGGCGGATCGTGATGTTTTCCCCGATCTTGCCGATCAGCTCACGGCGGACCTCGTCGACACTCTTGCCGTCGAGCGGCAGCTGGGCCAACGCGTCGAGATCGGCCGGGTTGCGGGTTGCGACCAACTCGGCAACCTTTTTGGCAAAGGCCTGAAACTCTTCGTTTTTCGCCACAAAGTCGGTCTCGCAGTTGAGCTCGACCATCGCAGCAAGCTTGCCGTCGCCAGAGAGGTAGGTCGCCACGACCCCCTCGGCGGTGACGCGGGTCGATGCTTTTGCCGCTTTGTTTCCCAAACGAACGCGCAGAATCTCTTCGGCTTTGGCGAGGTCGCCATTCGCTTCGGTAAGCGCCTTCTTGCACTCCATCATCGGTGCGTCGGTGCGCTCACGCAGCTCTTTGACCATTTGCGCGGTAATCGCTGTCATCACAACTCCTTGATCGTGCCACTGTTCAATTTCTTCCGGGGAGGTCAAACCTCTTCCGCATCCCCATTGTCGTCGGCAACCGCCTCAACCGCTTCCCCTTCGACTTCGACAAAATCGTCGGAGATCGCAGTGACGACCTCTTCAAGGGCCATCGCCCGCCCCTCCAGCACCGCGTCGGCAATGGCGCGCGCATAGAGGCGAACGGCACGTGCCGAGTCGTCGTTACCCGGAATCACATAGTCGATTCCGTCGGGCGAGTGGTTGGTGTCGACGACACCGATCACCGGAATGCTCAGTTTGTTCGCTTCTGCAACAGCAATCTTGTGGTGGCCCACGTCGATCACGAAGACGGCATCAGGCAGGTGCTCCATTTCGCGAATCCCGCCGAGGCTTTTCTCGAGCTTCGCGATCTCCCGCTCAAGACCCAACTGCTCACGCTTCGAGAGGTGCGCGACGGTGCCATCTTCGAACATCTGCTCAAGTTCGTTGAGGCGCTTGATCGATTGCCGGACGGTTTGGAAGTTGGTGAGCATGCCACCGAGCCACCGCTCATTGACGTAGGGCATCGAGCACCGTTCGGCCTCCTCGGCGATGATCTCTTTGGCTTGGCGTTTGGTGGCGACGAAGAGAATCGTACCGCGGTTCTGCGCAAGCCGCCGGACGAAGTCGGTAGCGCGGCGCAGCCGCTCGACGGTATGCTCGAGGTTGATAATGTGGATTTTGTTGCGCTCACCGAAAATGAACGGTGCCATTTTCGGGTTCCAGAAACGGGTTTGGTGACCAAAATGGACACCCGCCTCCAACAGCTGACGCATCGAAACGTTCATCGAATCAACTCCATGACAAGGGTTAGACCTCCGCCCGCCAAAGCTCCCCGGTCACCCGAGACCCTTGCTTGACGCGGGCGTGTGGATTTGCCCCTTTGTAAAAAGGGGCACGTGATTATACCACAGCCGAAACGATCACTCTTGCGGCTGGTCGAGATCGAACGCCTTATGGAGCGCCCGCACGGCCAGTTCCAGATACTTCTCGGCGATCACCACCGAGATCTTGATCTCCGACGTCGAGATCATCTGCAGGTTGATCCCCTCGTCGGCAAGAGTTTTGAACATCTTCGCCGCGACCCCTGGATGCGACCGCATCCCGACCCCCACCAGCGACACTTTGCAGACGCTGCGATCACCCTCGACAGCGCGCGCGCCGAGCTCCTCTTTCACCGTTTCGAGAATTGCGAGCGCTTTTTTGAGGTCATTCTTCGAAACCGTAAAGCTGAAATCGGTGGTGCCATCGTGCCCGACGTTCTGGACGATCATGTCGACGTCGATGTTGCCCTCGGCGATCGGGCCGAGAATCTTGTACGCCACACCGGGTTTATCGGGCACGCCCAGCAAAGTCACTTTCGCTTCGTCGCGGTTGAACGCGATTCCAGAGATGATCGGCTGTTCCATGGATTGCTCTTCCTCAACGGTAATCAATGTCCCTTCGCCCGACTCTTCGAAACTCGAGAGGACGCGCAGTTTCACCTTGTATTTCCCGGCAAATTCGACGGAACGGATCTGCAGCACCTTCGACCCCATGCTCGCCATCTCGAGCATCTCTTCGAAGGTGATGCGGTCGAGTTTGCGTGCTTCCGGGACAACGCGGGGGTCGGTGGTATAGACGCCGTCGACGTCGGTGTAGATTTGACACTCGTCTGCGGCAAGCGCTGCGGCTACCGCGACCGCAGTGGTATCGGACCCGCCACGCCCCAACGTCGTCACGTCACCCTCGTCGTCGATCCCTTGGAAACCGGCTACGATGACCACTTTGCCTGCGTCGAGCTCGCGCTCGATCGCGTCGCGCTCGATCGACAGGATCCGCGCTTTGGTGTGCGCACTGTCGGTGCGGATCGGCACCTGCCAGCCGGTGAAACTTTTCGCCGGCACCCCGATCGCCTGCAATGCAATAGCTAAAAGCCCGATCGTCACCTGCTCGCCAGTCGAGATCACCTGGTCGACCTCGCGCGGATCGGGTTGCTCGGAAAGCTCCTGGGTGAGTGCCACCAACCGGTTGGTCTCCCCGCTCATCGCGGAGACAACGACGACGACGCGGTGGCCGTCACGGTGGTAGCGCGCTACCCGGCGGGCGACGTTCTGGATCCGTTCGGTAGACCCGACCGACGTCCCACCATACTTCTGGACGATCAACGCCATCTTCTACCCCTGCCCTAGTTCAGTTACGGAAAATGGAGAGTGTAACAAATTGCGGCGACGCACAAAACGGGCCGGATCGACTCCCTTCGCCATACGGCGACTCACCGGCCACGGCTCATCCATCATCTGGGCCGCCAAAAGCTCGCCGGCGAGCGGCGCGATCGCCATCCCACGCGCCCCTAAGCCGTTGATCACCCACAGGCCACTTCCCCACCGCCTCGGATCGTCCCAACGGCCACTCGGCGCGAGCGCCCCGATGATCGGCAAGTGGTCGTGCGTCGCCGCGCGCCACGCAACTCGCCCCGCAAAGTGCGGCGGAAGCCCAGTGATGAGGGGATCGTTGGGGGAAACCATCGCGGTCAACCGCCGGAGGTTCTCCTCGTGGTCTTCGGTGCGGAGAAGAGCAGACCAGTCGTTGGGGTGCGCCGTGGCACCAAAAAGGAAGGGCGTGCGACGTGGCGGGATCGCGTAGCCGCTCCCCGTGAGCACGACCCGCAGCGGCACTTTCGCGTTGCTTGTGCTGCAACTCACCTGCCCGCGAATCGGAGTGAGCGGCAACGGTTGCCCAGGATAGGCGGGTGGTTGCCCCCAGGAACGCCCACCCTCGGCGGGCGGCCAACTCGGCGTTGCGCCGACCCCGGTAGCCAGCACCACCGCGTCGAAGTGGGCTCGGCCAACGGATGCCCGATCCGCTGCCTCCCCGATGGGGCGGAAAGCCACCTCCCACCCCCCAGCATCCGGCGTGAGGGCAACGACCTCGCTCGCCCAGCGACAGGTGATCCCCCAGGCGCGCACCATCGCAGCGACAAGCGACGGCGGGACAACCCAACCGCCGATGGGAAACCACCACCCGCCGAAGCGCGTCGCCACCCCCGCGATCGCGCTCGCCTCGTCGGCGGTCACCGCGGCAAGGAGCGACGGCGGAAAGGCGAGTGCCGCGACCACCTCCTGCATCCGCGCCTCCTGCTCCGGGTTGCGCGCGATCTGCAGGGCGCCGACCCAACCCGCCTCGGCCCCAAACGGGACCCAGCGTGGCCACCGGCGGCGCAGCGTCAAGAGGCCGCTGCGGGTCCACTGCGCGAGCAGATTGTCGTCGCGACTCGGAAGCCATCGCACCGCCCCAGCACAATTGCCCGACGCCCCGTTCGCGGCTCGAGGATGGGCGTCAAAAAGGGTGACGTCGACCCCGCGTTCCGCCAAGGCAAACGCAGCGCTCGCTCCCGCCATCCCTGCGCCGACGACCGCGACCCGGCGCGGAAGCGAACACGAAGGAGGGCCATACGGCGGAACCACCGCTTCGAGCCGCTCCCGCTTGCCGCCAAAGCCAGCGCACCGCCGCACCACAAGGCCATTCGCGGCAAGCGCCCGCCGCACAGAGCCCGCTGCGCACCACGACGCCACCTGCGCACCCGGCGCAAGCCGCTTGGTGAGCGCCGCCAACAGGGGCTCGGACCACATCTCCGGATTTTTCGCCGGCGCAAAACCGTCAAGGTAGAGGGCGTCGAACCGCCCGACGATCTCCTCTGCTGCCGTCTGCGCCTCGTGCCAAACGAGGGTCAGACGCACCCGCCCGCTGTCGAGCCAGAGGCGGTGAAAGCCGGTAACCGACGGGGGATATTGCGTCAAGAGCTCGGCGACAAGCGCCCGCCAGCGGGGGTCGGCGTCATACGCCCGCCAAAAAGTAGCGAACTCCTCGGCATCGCGCGGAAAGGCGTCGATCGCGACATAGTCGAGCCGTTCCGCGCGACCGGGGTCGTCCTGCCATGCGCGCCAGGTGACGAGGAAATTGACGCCAAAGCCAAAACCGTTCTCAAGAATGGCAAAGCGCGCCTTCCCCCGCCAGCGGTGGGGAAGCCCCGCGCCGTGGAGAAAAACCGCTTGAGATTGCCCGAGGGCGCCGGCTCGGGTGTGGTAGACGTCGCCAAACCGCTCGGAGTAGGCCACCCCGTCGACCCACCGCCAGTCGCCCATCCCATCCTCACCGATAGCGCTCGAGTCGCTCCAGGGTCGCCGCTTTACCGAGGAGCGCGACGACCTCTTCGATCGCCGGCGACTGTTTGGTCCCGAGCAGCACCACCCGGAGCGGCATCCCGAGCTTAGGCATCTTCACGCCGCACGCCGCAAGGGTTGCACGGAAGATCTCGGCAAGCCGCTCGGCGCGCCACTCCTCATCAGAAAGCGCCGCGAGGCGGCTCTCGAGGTCGGCCAAAACCGCCCGTGCTGTTTCGTCGAGGGTCGCTGCGACGAGCTCAGCCGGCGGGTGGACGGGCTGATAGAAGGGGAGCACCGCATCGGTGAGCTCTTCCAGCGTCTCCGCGCGGTCGCGGTAGAGGGCGACGACCGCCTCCAACGGTGGCCCTTTCTCCGGATCGACCCCCCGCCGCGCCAACCGCGCAGCCACCTCACTGGCGAGCCGCGCAACCGCTGCCTGCCTCATGTAGTGGGCATTGACCCAGCGTAATTTGTCGAAATCGAAACGGGCGGCAGAGGGCGTGATGTGGTCGAGATCGAACCACTCGATCAGCTGTTCGCGGGTAAAGAGTTCGTCGTCGCCATGGCTCCACCCCAACCGGGCAAGATAGTTGACGAGCGCCTCAGGGAGATACCCCGCCTCATGGTACGCGATCACCGAGACCGCCCCGTGCCGTTTGGAGAGTTTCTGGCCGTCGGGCCCCAGGATCATTGACAGGTGGGCAAAGTGGGGGAGCGGTGCCCCCAACGCCTCGTAGAGATGGATCTGACGCGGGGTGTTGTTCACATGGTCATCGCCGCGAATCACATGGGTGATCGCCATATCCCAGTCGTCGACGACAACACAGAAGTTATAGGTCGGGGTGCCGTCGGCGCGGGCGATGACAAAGTCATCGAGCTCGCTGTTGTCAAACTCGATCCACCCTTTGACGAGGTCGTGCCACCCCACCTTGCCGCTTTGCGGGGCCTTGAAGCGGACAACGGGGGGAACCCCTTGAGGCGGAGGGGGGAGCACTTTACCCGGCTCGGGCCGCCACCGTCCGTCGTACTTCGGCTTCAACCCTTGGGCGCGTTGCGCCTCCCGCATCTGCTCGAGCTCCTCAGGCGTCGCGTAACAATAGTAGGCTTTCCCTTGGGCGAGGAGCTGCGCGATCACCTCCCGGTAGCGGTCCATGCGCTGCGTCTGGAAAATCGGCCCTTCGTCGTAATCGAGCCCAAGCCAATGGATCCCGTCGAGGATCGCCTGAACCGCCTCCGGGGTCGAGCGCTCGCGGTCAGTGTCTTCGATGCGAAGAATAAACTTCCCCTGGTGGTGGCGCGCAAAAGCCCAGTTGAAGAGCGCGGTGCGCGCGCCGCCCAGGTGAAGGTAGCCGGTCGGGCTCGGCGCAAAACGGGTGCGAACGGTCATCACATCTCCTTCCATCGTCAGCGGTGGGCGGCACGCTGCAAGCGATCGCGCACCGCAGTCATCAGCGGGTCATTCCCCTCAGGGAGTGCCACCCAGAGCTCCTCAGCGCCACTTGCGTCGAGCGTACGCAACGCCGCGTAGAGCTGCTGCGCAAGCTCGACAGGCGAGTCGGGTTGGGTGAGACGGAGCACTTCACCCGGAAGTTTCGCCCAATCGGCCGGAAACCAGACGGCGTGCGGGATGGGAGCGGTATGCGCCGCTGTGCGACCATATTCGGTATACGCCTCGCGACGCCAAAGCCGCAACGGCGTCTGCGGCGCGTAGTGCGAAGGAAGGGCGCCGGGAACGCGCGGTGGTGGAAGCGTCGCCTCTTTGCGGTCACGACCGCCAGCGGAAAAGACAGGGAGATCGAGCCCCGCGTCGCGGAGCACCTGCGCGATCGCCTCTTCCCCCACCGCCCCTGGGCGCAACAGGACGACACCGACCGCCTCGCGGCTGAGATCGACGATCGTCGACTCCACGCCAACCGGCGTTGCCCCAGCGTCGGCGATCCAGAGGTCGAGTGCGGGGAACTCGGCGGCGACATGCGCTGCGGTCGTCGGCGAGACGCGACCAAAGCGGTTCGCCGACGGGGCGACGACCCCGCGCCCGAGGCGGGCGATCACCTCCCGGGTAAAAGGGTGGTCGGGTACACGAAGGGCGACCGTCGGCTGCCCCCCGGTGACCTCCGGAAGCACCCGGGGCTGCGCCGGGACGACGAGGGTCAATGGCCCGGGCCAGAAGTGGTGTGCCAGAGATTCCGCGGCGCGCGGCCAGTGCGCTGCGTAGCGCGAGACCTGCTGGGTGTCAGCAAGGTGGACGATGAGCGGGTGGTCGGCAGGACGCCCCTTGGCGGCAAAGACCGCAGCGACCGCAGTGCGGTTTTCAGCGTCGGCGGCAAGGCCATAAACCGTCTCGGTGGGGAGCGCGACCAACTCGCCCGCTGCAAGCCGCTCAACGACGCGCGCCACATTCTCTGGGGTCGCCGGAACGATCTGGGGCGTCATCGGGGAGCGTCCATCCACGAGAACGGCGGCAACCCCAGCAGCGCGCGCGCCGCATCGACCACCGGCCGAACTTCGTCGAGCGTCTTACCTGTGACGGTGAAGTGGCCCATTTTCCGCCCCGGGCGCGGTTCCGCCTTCCCGTAGAGGTGGAGCGCAAGACGGGGGAGCGCCAAGAGCGCTTCCCAATCGGGCTCGCGCTGCTCGCCCTTCCCGCTAAACCAGAGGTCACCCAAGAGGTTGTTCATCACCGCAAGCGAATGGGTGTGGGCCACGGCAAGGGGCAACGCGCACAACGCCCGCACCTGCTGCTCGAACTGCGACACTGAGCAGGCGTCGATGGTGTGGTGACCACTGTTGTGGGGGCGCGGCGCCATCTCATTCACCAAGAGCTCACCCTTTTCGGTCCAGAAAAACTCCACCCCGATCACGCCGACGTAATCGAGCGCGGCGGCAAGCTGCCCGGCAACCGTCACCGCTTGCGCGCACACCGCCTCAGGAAGCGGTGCCGGCGCGGCGGTGGTGTCGAGAATCCCATTGCGGTGAACATTCGCCCCCGGCGGGAAGGCGACGACCTGGCCATCCACCCCCCGAGCGAGCACGACCGAGAGCTCGGCAGCCAAGTCGAGCCGCTTCTCGAGTACGCACGGAACCTCACCCAACGCCGTCCACGCGGCAGCGAGTTCCGCAGGCGACGCCACCACCCGCTGCCCCTTGCCGTCGTAGCCGAGCCGCGCGGTTTTGAGGATCGCGGGGAAAGCTTCCTCGGGAACTGCCGCACACGCCTCGATCGACTCGATCACCCAGAAGGGCCCGTGCGGCAGATGGTGACGCGCGAGAAAACCCTTTTCGCCGCGGCGATCTTGACAGACTGCAACTGCGTCGGCGTGCGGACGAACGGGGATCTTCTCCGCCAAGCGCCGTAGCGCCGCCGCAGGGACATTTTCGAATTCGGTCGTTGCCGCTGCGCACCCGTGCATGATCGCGTCGAGCGCCTCCGGGTCATCGTAGGGGGCGACGAGGTGGCGATCGGCGATGCGCCCGGCAGGCGCAGAGGGATCGGGGTCGAGCACCCACACCCGGTAGCCGAGCTCTTGCGCTGCGCGCACAAAAAAGCGCCCCAGTTGCCCGCCGCCGAGGACTGCGAGCGTCGCGGGGGGAGTGATGGTGATGCTTTCCGTCATCGCAGTTTAACTCAGCGTCATCTGCTCCACCAGAGCGACCTGGTCGGCGCGAAAGCGGGCAAGCTGCTCCGCAAGTTGCGCGTCAGTCGTCGCGAGCATCGCGATTGCAAAAAGCGCTGCGTTCGCTGCCCCGGCCTCGCCGATCGCGAAGGTCGCCACCGGCACCCCTTTCGGCATCTGGACGATCGAATAGAGGGAATCGACGCCGGAAAGGGCGCGGCTTGCGACCGGCACGCCGAGCACCGGCAACACCGTTTTCGCGGCGATCATTCCCGGGAGATGCGCCGCGCCTCCTGCGCCCGCGATGACCGCCCGCAGCCCGCGGGCCGCCGCCGTCTCGGCGTAGGCGAACATCCAGTCGGGCGTGCGGTGGGCGGAGAGGACCAGCGCCTCAAAGGGCACCTCAAAGGTCTCAAGCAGATCCGCCGCCGCGCGCATCGTCGGCCAGTCCGACTCAGAACCCATCACGACGCCGACGAGCGGCCGATCGCCAAAGCGCTTCACCCGCCCGTCGCGGAGCGCAGCGGCAAGCGCGGCGGCGACGCGTGGGTCGGGCGCATCCTGGGATAAACGGCCGGTCTCTGCAGATTCCGTGGCACACGCTGTCATCGCACTATTCCCCCGCTCCCTGAAGCGTTTGCCGTGCCGCCTCGACGGTATTCGCCAAGAGCATCGCAATCGTCATCGGGCCGACACCCCCGGGAACCGGCGTGATCGCCCCGGCAACCTCGACCGCTGAGGCAAAATCGACATCCCCGACTAACCGGCCGTCGGGCAAGCGGTTGATCCCCACGTCGATCACCGTGGCGCCCGGCTTGATCATCTCGCCAGTGATGAGCTGCGGCCGCCCCACCGCAACGACCAGGAGGTCGGCGCGGCGCGTTACTTCCGCCAGGTTCCGGGTACGGGAGTGAGCGATGGTGACCGTAGCTCCGGCGTGCAAGAGCAACGCCGCCATCGGCTTGCCGACGATGTTGGAGCGGCCCACCACCACAGCGTGCGCGCCCGAGAGTTCGACGTGGGCTTCGCGCAGGAGCCGCATCACGCCTGCCGGAGTGCACGGCGCAAAGCAGGGACGCCCCTGCCACAATCGGCCTAAATTTTCCGCATGAAAACCGTCGACATCTTTGGTCAGCGCAATGCGCTCGATCACCTCCGTCTCGTCAAACTGCGGCGGGAGCGGCAATTGCACCAAAATGCCATGCACCTGGGGGTCGGCGTTGAGGGTGTCGATGGCGTGGAAGAGTTCTTCCCGCGCACAATCGGCGGGAAAGCGCAACGCCCGCGACGCGATCCCCACCTCGGCACACGCGGCAATTTTGTTGCGCACATAGACCTGTGACGCGGGGTCGTCGCCTACCAAGATGACCGCGAGCGTTGGGGTGCACCCCTTTGCCGCCAGTTCTGCCACCTGGGTCTTGAGTTCGGCGCGCACCCGCGCCGCAAGCGCTTTGCCGTCGAGGATCATCGGATCACCTCAAAGAAAAAAGGCCGGATGAGCCGGCCTCGGGGTGATATGGGGCGACATACCGGATTCGAACCGGTGACCCCTGGAGCCACAATCCAGTGCTCTACCAGCTGAGCTAATGCCGCCGCAAACTTGCAAAACCTTAACCGTGGCCTGCCCGACAGGGATCGAACCTGTAACCCCCGGCTTAGAAGGCCGGTGCTCTATCCAGTTGAGCTACGGGCAGATCGTGTAGCCCACCCCCGTCGGATCGAAGCAGCCTGGTCGGGGTGGAGGGATTCGAACCCCCGACATCTTGCTCCCAAAGCAAGCGCGCTACCAGACTGCGCTACACCCCGGAAGGCCGCTATGATAGCGCATGGGAGAAAAAAGTCAATCATCACAAAACGCGGTGGCGCAATGCCGGCAACTGCGCCCGCACCGTTTCGAGCACCTCACGCCGCCACTCGGCGATCACCCAGCCCGCCCCTTCAGCGTAAAGGGCCTGAACGGTTCCCCACGGATCGATCACCATCGAGTGGCCCCACGTGCGGCGGCTGCTCTCATGCCGCCCGCCTTGAGCGCTTGCGGCGACGTAACAGAGGTTTTCGATCGCCCGCGCCCGAAGTAGCACCTCCCAATGGGCTTGCCCGGTGGTGTGGGTAAATGCGGCAGGGAGCACGATCGCATCGACCGGCGCCCCCACGCGAAAGAGCTCCGGAAAGCGCAGGTCGTAGCAGACGGCAAGCGCTACCCGCCACCCCTCGAGGTCGAACGCGACCGGCGTCGTCCCCGCTTCGATTTCGCGCGCCTCATCGTACGACTCCGCCCCCTTTTGGAAACGAAAAAGGTGGATCTTGTCGTAGCGCCCACACATTTCGCCCGAACGGTCAAAGACGAGACAGCTGTTTCTCATCCGCCCCGGGTCGTCGGCAAAAAGAGGAATCGTCCCGCCGATCAACCAAATGCGGTGCGCTATGGCCCACCGCGCCATCGCTGCCTGCAACGGCCCCTCCCCAAACCGCTCACGGACCGCAAGGCGAGCAGCAAGGTCGCGGTGGATGATCGGCCAATACTCTGGGAGAACCACGACATCCGCCCCTGCTTGGGCCGCCTGGGCAACCAAACGCTCGGCAGCGGCCACATTCTCCTCGACCCGCGGCGTGCTCACCATTTGCACCACCGCAACGCGCAACTGCTCACTCATCGTTGTCCCTCACGCTTAGCCTTTCCCACCCTCACCGGCGTCGACTGGTCCGACTTGCGGCGAACGCCACGAACCGCTCACCCGGTAGCGCTGCATCAGAATCGTCCCCAACGGATCGCCAATGATCTGCTGCCCGAGATAGGTCAAAATCCCCGCAATCGGGTTGGCGAAGGCAAGCGCCGTTGCCGCGGTGTTCGTCAGGCGCGGCACGACGCGGACCTCGAGCTCCTGCGTCTCCGTGTTGAGGTCGACACTGCCGACAATCTGGGTGAGCGCCACAGGAGCGTCAATGGTGAGGTCAGCCGTCGTCAGATAGCCGTTCGCCAGGGCAAAGCTCCCGACCACCCGGTCGTAGGCAAGCCCCTTTTCCAGATCGCTGAAATCGAACTTCAACCGCCGCAACACCATCGGCAAACTAAACACAGTCAGCAGCCGCCCCGCACCGGGATCGATCTCGCGAAAGAGTCCCTCTTTGAGATCGACCTCACCCCGACCCTTCGCCTTTTGCCAGGAGAAGTCCAAGGGACTCCCCGACCAGGAGATCGTAAACTTGAGTGTGCCGCTTCCGCGCTCAACACCCGGTAAATCCCAGAGCGAGCGCAGGGTTGTCCCCAAGTCGGCAATCTCGGTATTGATCTGCCATTGGCTTTCGCTCCCACGCGCGGGGCCTCCCCCCAAAGTGCGCCACGACCCTTCAGCGCGCACCCGATAGCGTTGCGGCAAAGCAAGCGTCGCTTCACGCACCTGCCAGAGCTCCCCTTTCTGCACCGCGTCGAGCGACAACGCCCCGAACGCCATCTGCCCGAACCGAAGATCGGCAACAGTGAGCCGCACGCTCGGCAGCATCGCCGGATCGTCGAGCGCTGCCCCCTCGTCCCGATGCTCCGTCCCCCCCGAGGACGAAAGCCAAAGCCGAGCAAACGCCCCTTCGAGGAGCGCGACGCGCCCCTTCGCTAGCGTCACCGTCCCCTCTCCGGCCACCTCGGTCGCGTCGACGCGAAAGCGCCACGCTTTTCCGCTTGCCGCACCCGAAAAGCGCACCTGGTGCCAAGGTTGCCCCCCCGCGATCAGTTCGGCGACCTCAGCGGTGAGATCAGGGAGTTCCAACGCGTTCTCCCCTCCTCGAGGCAAGAGCGCACGCCAGGCGTCGAGATCGAACCGGTCGAGTTGCAGCGCAATCCGCCCGTTGGGGCTCGGTTCTGGAAGCGTCGCACGGCCGATCGCCGCTCCCCACGCACCGGAAAAGTCCCGCCGCCACCGCACCCGCTCGTCGATCGCAACCTCCGCGCGCCACCCTGTAGCGGTCACCTCCCCTTCGCTGGCGACGCGCCACACCTGCGGCGCCGCTTTGGTAAGCGGTGCGGGAAGATCAAGCGTCAGCCCCGTGGCGTCGCTCGTTGCCTGCCACAGGACCACCCCTTTCGGCGACCAGGTGACTCGCCCCGTCACCTGGGTACTCCCGCGCACTCGCTCCAAGGGCAGGGGCACGACCTGCGCCAATTGCCTCATGCCGACCTCCGCGGTGAAACGCACCTCTGGCCGCTTGCCGTCCGGCCAGAGGAGTGAAACGGGGATCCCCCCCCACCGTCCGGAGGCTTCGGCTGAACGGACCCCCTCGCTGTCGAACTGGAGGCGAACGCTCGCCCCTTCGACGGGCAAGAGGGCAACTGCTGCGGGGAGCGCCAAGCGCTCAACGGTCAGGGTTCCAGCGGCCCCCACCGGTCCCCCGTTGAGCGGAATGGTGAGCCAGAGATCGAGCGCCGCCTCCCCTTTCGCTTTGAGCGCGGCGATCTGCTTCAGGGGAAGTTGAGGAGCGAGCGGGCTCTTTCCGAGATAACGCTCGAAGGACTGCCACGCCCCCGTCGCTCTACCCTCGACGATCAGAACGATCTCCTCGGCTTCGAGGTCGGGGATCGTTATGACGATGGGCGCAAAACGAAGTTGCTCCGATTGCGCGTCGGTGACCTCGACCGCCATTTGCTCGTTACGAAAGCGGACCATCGCGGAGCGCACGGTCACCGGCGGCCAACGGGGATCGAATTTGAGCGTAACGTCTTGCACCGGGATTTCGACAAGAAAACTCCCCTGCCCCTCGCGAAAGGGGAATGCCGCCAGAGGCCCTGCGATCGCGACGTGCGCCGCAGGGACAGAGCCACGGACAAACGCCTGGCTCAACCATGCAACCGTCTCCTCCCCCACCGCAGCGGGGGGAAGGTAACGGGTAAGCCGCCGAAGATTGACCTTTTCGAGTGTCGCATGCATATCGACACGGATCTTTTCGGGGTGTTCGAGCTCGGAGAGGGTACCGCTGGCGGTCACGCGGCCATCGGGCGCAACCGCGCGAAAGAGCTCCGTCTCCAGCGCATAACCCCGTTCGGGCGCGTAGCGCCACGCCCCTTGCCACAGGAGATCAGTAAAACGAAGCTCCTCCTCGGCAAACCACCCTGCCGGCCAGTGCCAAACGCTCTCGGCTGCCCGAAAGGCGAACGAACCCGTCTGCCGCGACCCCTCAAGGGACCCGGAGATGCCCGTCATGCCGGGGAAATCGGCCGAGCGGGGGAGCGAAAGATCGGCAAACTGGAGCGCGACCGCGGTTACAGCGCGCCCCGCTCCCGCAATCCGCCCCGCCAACTCGCCAAAACTGGGGAAAACGACCCGCTCGACATCGAACGCGTGGGCCCGGAAGAGGGGGACGAAATCGCGGCGCAACCGTTCACCGTCGATACCGCGCGCGCGCCAAGTCACACCCCACGAATCGCCCGCGCCCGTCACCTCCCCCGAGGCGTGGGCAACTGCCTCACCCTCCACGGTAAAGGTGACGCGCCAGCCGTGGTTCCAGCCCCACTCCCCCTCGAGGGAGAAAGCCAGGAGCCCCTCACGCAAGCCACCCTCCGCACCGAGTCGCCCGTCGCGCACCACCACGCGCGGCACCCACCCTTGCCACGCCCCACGCAATTCGCCAAACTTCACAGGCAGACCAACCGCCTCCGACGCCCACGACTCGAGCGCCGGTTGCACCCAGGCGAGGTTGGGCCACAAAATCCACCGCACAAGGCCAACAACAAGGAGTGCCGTGACGAAGACGCCCGCCACTGCACCCGCAAAAGCCCGGAGCGCCAACCCCCAATCCCGCTGGGTCGTCATCTGTTGTGGGTTCCTTGTCGCATAAAGAAGCGATTATAATGGCCGCAAAACTCTTTGCGTGACTTCCATGGTAACCCACCCGCAACTTGCTAGCTGGCTCGAGCGCGCAAGCCGCTACAGCCCACACCTCCGCCAATTGACCACAGCCCACCCGTGGCTTCCCGCTTGGCTCGCCACGACGATCGACCAACCCCTCACCACCGCGACGCTCGACGACTTTCTCCACCATCCCCCCTTTGCTGAGGGGGACGAACGCCCGTCGCTCGAGCGCAAACTCCGGTTGCTGCGCCCGGCGGTCTTTGCCCATTGCGCGGTCCGCGACCTGGTGCTCGGAGCGCCGCTCGATGAGATCACCGCCGCGATGACCCGCTTTGCCGACCGAGCGATTGCGGAGAGTTACCTCCACCACTACGAGGCGCTCGCGGCGCGTTACGGGCGCCCCCAGTCGGAAGGGGGATGGGAGCAAGAGCTGCTGATTGTCGGGATGGGAAAACTGGGCGGGGGCGAACTCAACGTCTCCTCGGACATCGACCTCGTTTTCGTCTACCCTGAGGAGGGGGAGACGGCGGGCCCGAGAATCATCAGCAACGGCGAGTTTTTCACCAAATTGGGGCAGCGGCTGATCCAGACGCTCGCTGAGCCGACCGGTGACGGTTGGGTCTTCCGCGTCGACATGCGCTTGCGGCCCCATGGCGACTCGGGGCCGCTCGTCGTCTCGTTCGAGATGCTCGAAGAGTACCTGGTCACGCAGGGGCGAACGTGGGAGCGGTACGCCTGGATCAAGGCGCGCGCCGTCACTGGTGAGCGATGGCCAGAGTTGGAGCGGCTCACCCAGCCCTTCGTCTTTCGCAAATACCTCGACTTCGGCGCGATCGAAGCGGTGCGGGATCTCCACGCGCAGATCCGTCGCGAAGTGGCGCGGAAAGATCGTCAAGACCACGTGAAACTGGGGCCGGGGGGCATTCGCGAAATCGAATTCATCGCCCAGGTCCATCAGCTGATCCGGGGCGGACGCGACCCGGCGCTGCAAATCCGCCCCACCCGCGCGGTGCTGCAGCGGCTCGCCGAACGGGGCATCCTCCCCCAGCAGACTCAACAGGCGCTCGACGAGGCGTACGTCTTTCTCCGCCGGGTCGAGCACCGGCTCCAATATTGGCAAGACGCCCAAACCCACGACCTGCCGAAAGAGCCCGAACGGCAGCAACTCCTTGCCGAAGCGATGGGTTACCCCGACTGGCCCGCTTTTCGCGCCGCGCTGGACACACACCGGCAGGCGGTGAGCGCTGTCTTTGACGCGCTTTTTGGCAAGGAGACGGGTGACGGCCAGTTCGACGGCGCGTGGTTCGCTGCCGGGGACCGCGACGAGTACGCGAGCCGGCTGCGCGACCTCGGCTACCGCGACCCCACCCCCCTTGCCGAACGGCTCGATGCCCTCAAAAACCACCCGCGCCTGCAAGCGGTCTCGGCTGCCTCTCGCCGCCGCCGCGATCAGCTGATCGCGCAAGCGATCACCGTTGCTGCGCGCTTCCCCTCCCCCGACACGGTGCTCGCGCGTCTCCTTGACCTCTTCGAGGCGATCGGAGCACGAACCACCTACTTTGCCCTCTTAGACGAGCACCCGAAGGCGCTCGAGCAGGTCGCCCGGGTGGTCGCGAGCAGTCGCTGGGCCGCGAACTACCTTGCCCGCCACCCGATTCTCCTCGACGAGGCACTCGACGCCCGGGTGCTCGACGACGAACCCGACTGGTCGCTCTTTCGTCAGTCGCTCGCCGAGGCGCTCGAGATGAGAGCCGATGACCCCGAGGCGCAGATGAACTGGCTGCGCGAAACCCACCACGCGCAGCTCTTTCGCCTACTCCTCAAAGATCTGGCCGGACGGCTCACCGTCGAGCGGCTAAGCGACCACCTGTCGGCGCTTGCCGATGCGGTGCTCGACCTCTCCCTTCCCGTTGTCTGGCGCGCGCTTCGCCGCCGCCACACCGAAACGCCCCACTTCGCCGTGATCGCCTACGGGAAACTCGGCGGCAAAGAGCTCGGCTACGCCGGCGACCTCGACCTCGTCTTTCTCTTCGACGACAACCACCCGGAGGCGCTCGACACCTACTGCCGCTACGCCCAGCGCCTGGTCACCTGGTGGAGTGCGCGCACGGCTGCGGGGGAGCTCTTCGAGATCGACCTGCGACTGCGCCCCGACGGCGAAGCGGGGCTCCCCGCAACCCCGTTTGCGCGTCTCGTCGAGTATCTCATCGACGCCGCATGGACTTGGGAGCACCAGGCGCTCACCCGCGCCCGCTTCGCTGCGGGCAACGCCCAGTTGGGCGAACGGTTCGAGCGGCTGCGCCGCTTCATCCTCAGCATCGAACGCGACCCCGCGCAACTGGCCGCGGAGATCGTCGCGATGCGGCAGAGAATCCGCGCCGAACACCCCGTCAAAGCGGAGCGCTTCGACCTCAAACACGACCCCGGGGGGCTGATCGACGTCGAATTTCTGGTGCAATACTTGGTGCTCGCCCATGCACCGCGTGAGCCGATGCTCGCCGACAACGTCGGGAACATCGCGCTCTTGGGTCGTGCGGCGCAGTGTGGCCTGATTCCCGCAGCGCTTGCCGACGCCGTCGCCCGCGCCTACCGGCAGCTACGCCTCACCCAACACCAGTTGCGCCTCGACGAACGCCCCGCGATTGTCCCCGCCGGCACCTTGGACGCGGTGACCGAACCGGTGCGCGCGCTGTGGGACCAGCTCTTTGGCCGCGTGGCTCCAGCGCCGGAGTTGGGGCCGGCACGCCGCACCTATCGCACCCCTGACGCGGTGTGCTGGCAGGAGTAGCCCCGTGGCGGTCGAGCGCGAAGTGAAACTCGCCCTCTTGCCGCACGAGGTGGGAAAGTTGCGCCGCCACCCGCTCCTTGCCGACGCCCCTGCAACGGAGCAACTCCTCGAGAGCGGCTACTTCGATACCCCCGAGCGGACGCTTGCTGCCGCGGGGATTGCCCTTCGGGTGCGCGCTTGCGGTGAGCGCTTCCGGGCCACGGTCAAGACCGAGGGGAGCGACCAGAGCGGCTATACCGAGCGGAACGAATGGGAGTGTGACCTGCCCCATGAACTCGCCGCCCGGCTCTTGCGCGGCGAGGGGCTTGCCGATGCGGCGTGGCTGGCCCCGATTCTCACAGCCATCAACGTTCACGCGGTGCGCGAACGGATCGCTGCCACCAGCAATCGTCTCGGGCTCACCCTCACCACCCGCTTTCGCCGCACCACTTGGCCGATTGCGCTTGTCGGTGGTCAAGCCGAAGTCGCGCTCGACCAAGGGGTGATCGCCGCCAACGGCGAGACGCTCCCCCTTTGCGAACTCGAAATCGAAAGCCTCTCTGCCTCCCCCGTCTCGCTCCTCGAGCTTGCCCTCACCCTCGCGGAAGAGACAGCGCTCTGGCCCGAACCGCGCTCGAAAGCGGCGCGTGGCGGTGCACTTCTGGAAGGGCGAGCCAAAGAGGCGGTGCGGATCACCCCGCCCCGTTGGCACAAGCAGATGTCGATCACCGAGGCGTTTCTCGCGGCGTGGTGGGCCGCGGTCGCCCAAGGGGGGGCGAATCTCACCCAATACCACCTCACCCACGACCCGGAGGCGCTCCACCAGCTGCGGGTGGCGCTTCGCCGTAGCCGCGTGCTCATCGCCGCCTTTGCCCCGTGGCTCGGCAATCCCCTTGCCCACGCCCTTCGCGAAGCGCTCGCCACGCTCGCGGCGAATCTGGGCAGGCACCGCGACCGGGTGGTGCTTCTGGAAGAGATCGTGACGCCGGCGCTCTACCGCTGTCCCGTTGCGAACGACGCGATCGCGCTCCTCTACCGCCACCTCACCGCGCGGCTGCGCCGGCCGCGCACGGTCGGTTATGGGGCGCTCGGGCGGCTCTGGTTGGATGCGAGCCGCCAGTTCCTGATCCTTGCCGAAGAGCGCCCGGCCCAGCCGCTCGCGCCGTTCCTTACTGCGCGTCTCCGCAAGGCGCGAAAGCGGGTCATCGACCGGCTCACCGCGTGGCACACCGATCCGACAGCCGAAAAGCGCCATCGCCTGCGGATCGCGCTCAAAGCGTGGCGCTACCTCCTCGAGTGGAGCGAACCGCTCCTGCCCGAGCGGGCGGCTCAACGGGAGCTCGCGCGCACCAAACGGGCGCTCGAGGTGCTCGGTGGCGCGCAAGATTGGTACACCGCCGAAAGGCTCCTCACCCCAATCATCGCCCAAGGGGGCGATCTCGCGCGCGGCGCGGTGGCGGTGCTCGCCTGGAGCCACGCGCAAAAGGTCCTCCCCACTGAGGAGCTGCGCGACAACCTCGCTGCCTGGTTTTCCCGACCCTTTCCTGGAGAACACCCATGACCGCGATCGATCTTCTCCTCTGGCGCCACGCCGAAGCGGAGCCGGGGGGTGACGATGATCTCGCCCGCCGCTTGACCCCGGAAGGAGCGGCACAAGCGAAGCGCGTCGCCGAGTGGCTGCGCCGCCACGCCCCGAAGGATCTCCTTTTCCTCTCTTCGCCGGCTGAGCGCGCCCAAGAGACGATGCGCCACTACACCACCCGCTACACCGTCGAACCGGCGATCGCCCCCGGCGCCCCGGTGAGCCGCGTGCTCGAACGCCTCGGCTGGCCCCGGCCGACCCAGTCGCTGCTCCTGGTCGGGCACCAGCCGTGGATTGGCCAGACGGCGGCCTATCTCCTGACCGAATCACCGCTGCCGTGGTCCTTTCCCCGCGCGAGCCTCTGGTGGTTCCGCGTCCGCCCGTTCTACCCTCGCCCCATCCAGTTGCGCAGTGTGATCCATCCCGACTTGCTTCCGTGAAGCAACGCAGGAAAAAGGGTTTCCCATTGCTGCAGGAAACGGATCGGAGTAGACTACGTTCCCCCACTTTCCGGGCTTTCGACCATGACCACGGTAGAAAACGGCACACGCCGCACGATCGACGGTGTTGAACGGGTCTTCTACGACGGCTATTGGGTCAAGACCTACCCGATTCCCCAGGACGAGCTGTGGGCGCGCAAAACGCTCATCCGCGACCTCACCCGGCGCCTCTTCAACCACGTCGAGCATGGCCTCAACGTCCCGGGAAAGCGCCTTGCCGAGGCCCGCGCTGCCTACGAGCAAGAGAGCGATCCGCAAAAAAAGCGGGTCAAAGGAGCGATGCTCGCCGGGGCGCTGTTCAATCGCGCCACCGATATCTTTACCCACCTCGTCGAACTTCAGGAGCAGGGGGTGGAGATCAGCCCGTCGAACGAACTGATGCGCGAATGCGGCAACTGCCTGCGGGAGGCACTCGCCCTCGGCCGCCTCGTTTTACACCGTAGCGGCGAAGAGGGGATCGATGAGCTCTGGGGAGAGCCGTTTCGCGCCTTCTCGATTCCGATTGCCGACTTCTACGAGACGCGCTACCTCAAGATTGCCTGGACGATGCGCGACATCGACCGCATCGTCACGACGATGATCCAGACCATTGGCGCCCACCCCTTCTTCACCGGCATCACCCCGCACCTCGAACGACTTGCGCGTGCGGCCAAGATCAAAGTCGAAACGTTGCGCACCGACCCAGAAATTTTCGACGTCTGGGCCGAGTTTGTCACCGCGAGCGAAAACGTCACCCACTTCAAGCCCCGGCTCTCCCACCCCCCCACGCGCGACGAACTGCTGCTGATCGCGGACGGTGAGCGCCTCATTACCGACGGCCAGGCGCTCATCTCCCACATCACCCGCGCCCGCACCCCGATGCCGAAGAGCACGGCAAACTTTTTGGAGCGGTGCCACCACTTCGCATCGGGCCAGCTTCAGATCACTGCCCACCGCCTGATGACGGGTGACTACGCCCCGCCGCTCTCGGGTCCCCAGAGTCCGGCAGGAAACCCTCACGCTTCAACCGACCAGGCGCGGTCGATCACTCCGCCACCCAGGCAGACCCGCGACTCATAGACAACGACGCTCTGCCCTGGGGTCACCGCCCACTGGGGTGTTGCAAAGGCGAGCGTCATCTCCCCGCTCGCGCTCACCGTTTCGATCTCGCACGGCGCATCCGGCGCGCGGTAGCGGGGTTTCGCCCCATAGACCCAATGGGTGTGCGGTAACTTCCCGCTAATCCAGTGGCAGCGGACCGCTTGCAGCCGGTTGGCGAAAAGTGCCGGGTGGTCGTGTCCCCGCACCACGTAGAGGATATTCTGCGCGAGGTCCTTTTTCGCGACGAACCAGGGCTCGTGACGCCCCCCCTGATCCTCCCCTTTGACGCCACCAATCCCCAACCCTTGCCGCTGCCCCAAAGTGAAGTAGATCAATCCCGGATGGGTCCCCAACACCCGACCGCTCTCGAGATCCCGGATCTCACCGGGCTGCGCAGCGAGATAGCGGCTGAGGAAGTCGCGCATCGACCGCTCGCCGATAAAACAGATCCCGGTCGAATCCTTTTTCTCCGCAACCGGCAGCTGCAGCGCCCGCGCAAGCCGCCGGACGTCTCGCTTCATCCACGCCCCCAACGGGAAGATCGCGCGGCTCAACTGCGCCTGGGTCAGGCGGTAGAGAAAATAGCTCTGATCTTTTGTGCCGTCGACCCCTTTCAACAGCTGGTAGGCGACCTCCCCATCCTCCGTCTGCCAGGGGCGCACCTGCGCATAGTGGCCAGTCGCGATGCGCTCCGCCCCGAGCGCGATCGCATAGTCGAGAAACGCGGCAAACTTGATCTCGGAATTACAGAGAATATCGGGGTTGGGGGTCCGCCCCGCAGCGTACTCGTCCAGGAATTCGCGAAAGACCCGCTCGCGATATTCGGCGGCAAAATTGACGTGCTCGACCTCGATCCCGAGAAGGTCGGCGACACTCACGACATCGACCCAGTCGGCGCGGCTCGTGCAGTGGCCCTCCGCGTCGTCTTCTTCCCAGTTTTTCATGAAGACACCCGTCACCCGCCAGCCGCGCGACAGCAACAGCCACGCGGTGACCGCCGAGTCGACCCCGCCCGAGAGACCGACGACGACTGAACGCCCCTCCCCTTCCGGGACACTCTCCCATGCAGCGGTGAGCCCCAAATCGGCGATGAGTTGCGCTGCCTTCTCTCTCACATCAATCACCTTGTGCCAAAACCCCAACGTCACACCACAAGCCCGAGACCGTCGCGCCACAGACGGACGACGTCGAGGCTGTAGCGCCTCCCGCTCAACCAATCGTCGATCACCGCGAGCACCAGAGGGCTGCGCGTCCGCCCCGCGCGCGCGAGCTCAGCAACCTCGTCCCGCGTGAGCCACACGGGGCGCAAAATCCCTTCGTCGAGCGGCCGATCCGCTTCTTCCGCCCCCAGCGCCCCGCAAAACGCGAAGCGCAGATAAGCGGTGCTCGTCCCTGGCTTTTGCCAGAGGTAGGCACCGACCACCGCTTGCGGGGTGAAATGGTAACGGGTCTCCTCGAGCGCCTCGCGCACGACCGCCTCCGTAAGCGTCTCCCCCGGTTCGACGTGGCCAGCGGGCTGATTGAACCGCACCCCGTCCGGCGTCTCCTCCTCCACCAACAGAAAGTGCCCCTCACGCTCAATCACTGCCGCGACCGTCAACCCTGGCCGCCACCGTTCGCTCATCGTCTGCTCCTCACCGCCACTGCAACCGATTATACCGCTCAATCCACCACTTTCCTGGCGACAGTAGCCGCTAAGGCCTCATCGTTTTAAATTTATCTTAACGTTTCCAGCATAACAATAAAATTTACAAAAAGATCTTGCTCCTTTATAGTTACATCCAGCGCCATCCGGCGCTTTCGTTCCACCCGCAAGGAGGTCTCTATGAGTCAACCCAAACGTTACGAAGCGGGCGTGAAAGAGTACCGCGAAACCTACTGGGAACCGACCTACGTTCCCAAGGATTCCGACTTTCTCGCCGTGTTCAAAATCGTCCCGCAACCCGGTGTGCCGCGCGAAGAGGCCGCCGCCGCAGTGGCCGCCGAGTCATCCACCGCAACCTGGACCACGGTCTGGACCGACCTCTTGACCGACCTCTACTACTACAAGGGTCGCGCCTACGCGATCGAAGATGTCCCCGGGGACGACGAAGCGTTCTACGCCTTCATCGCCTATCCGATGGGACTCTTCGAAGAGGGATCGGTGGTGAACGTCTTCACGTCGCTCGTCGGCAACGTCTTCGGCTTCAAAGCGGTGCGCAGCCTGCGCCTTGAAGACGTTCGGATCCCCCTCTGGTTCGTCACCACCTGCCCTGGGCCACCCCATGGCATCTATGTGGAGCGTGACAAACTCAACAAATACGGCCGTCCGCTTTTGGGCTGCACCATCAAACCGAAACTCGGCCTTTCGGCGAAGAACTACGGCCGTGCGGTCTATGAGTGTCTGCGCGGTGGACTCGACTTCACCAAAGACGACGAAAACGTCAACTCGCAACCCTTCATGCGTTGGCGCGACCGCTTCCTCTTCTGCCAGGAAGCGATCGAGAAGGCGCAAGCGGAAACCGGCGAGCGCAAGGGCCACTACATGAACGTGACCGGCCCGACGATGGAAGAGATCTACAAGCGCGCCGAATTCGCGAAAGAGATCGGCACCCCGATCATCATGATCGACTACCTCACCGTCGGCTGGGCCGCGACGCAAAGCTTGTCGAAATGGTGCCGCGACAACGGGATGTTGCTCCACGTCCACCGTGCGATGCACGCGGTGATCGACCGCAACCCGAAACACGGGATCAACTTCCGCGTGCTCGCAAAAATCATGCGGCTCATCGGCGGCGATCACCTCCACTCCGGTACCGTAGTCGGCAAGCTCGAAGGTGACCGCGCCGCGACCCTCGGCTGGATCGACCTGATGCGCGACCGCTACGTCAAGGCCGACCGAAGCCGCGGCATCTTCTTCGACCAAGACTGGGGGCAGATGCCGGGGATGTTCCCGGTCGCTTCCGGCGGGATCCACGTCTGGCACATGCCCGCGCTCGTTTCGATCTTCGGTGACGACTCGGTGCTGCAATTCGGTGGCGGCACGATTGGCCACCCGTGGGGGAACGCCGCCGGTGCGTGCGCGAACCGCGTCGCGCTTGAAGCGTGCGTCAAAGCGCGCAACGAAGGCTTGCCGATCGAGAAGATGGGGCGCGAAATCCTCACCGAAGCGGCAAAATCGTGCCCCGAACTCAAGGTGGCGATGGAGACTTGGAAAGAGATCAAGTTCGACTTCGACACCGTGGACAAACTCGACGTCCAACACCGCTAAAAGGAGCGCGCCATGAGTGAAACGCAAGAAGCGATCCGCGACGTTCAGGACTACCCCAGCCGCCTGAACGACCCGAAGAGCAAGCGGTTCGAGACCTTCTCGTACCTGCCGCCGATGAGTGCGGAAGAGATCCGCAAACAGGTCGAGTACATCGTCCGCAAAGGGTGGAACCCGGCAATCGAACATTGCGAGCCGGAAAACGCGATACTCCACTACTGGTACATGTGGAAATTGCCGATGTTCGGTGAAACCGACGTCGACAAGATCATCGCCGAAATCGAAGCGTGCAAACGCTCCAACCCGAACCATCTGATCAAATTGATCGGCTACGACAACATTCGCCAGACGCAGGGCACCGCGATGCTCGTCTACCGTCCGGCGCAGTAATCGAAAGCTGCCCCGGGTCGCTCGCGTGCCCCGGGGCGTTACTTGCTGCATTGCTGAGAGGAGGCCTGCTATGGACCTTCGCAACCAGTACCTCGTCCATTCTGAACCCTATTACCATGCGGTCGGTGACGAAATCGAACGATTCGAAGCCGCGTACGCGAACCGCATCCCGATGATGCTGAAAGGCCCCACTGGCTGTGGCAAATCACGCTTCGTCGAATACATGGCGTGGAAGCTCGGCAAACCCCTCATCACGGTCGCGTGCAACGAAGACATGACCGCTGCCGACCTAGTCGGCCGTTTTCTCCTCGACAAAGAGGGCACCCGCTGGCAAGACGGACCACTCACCACCGCGGCGCGGATCGGCGCGATCTGCTACCTCGACGAGATCGTCGAAGCGCGCCAGGATACCACCGTCGTGATCCACCCGCTCACCGACCACCGCCGGATCCTCCCGCTCGACAAAAAAGGGGAGCTCGTCGAAGCGCACCCCGACTTTCAGATCGTCATCTCCTACAACCCCGGCTACCAGTCGGCGATGAAAGACCTCAAAACCTCGACCAAGCAGCGGTTTGCCGCGATGGACTTCGACTACCCGGCGCCGGATGTCGAAAGCGAAATCGTCGCCCACGAATCGGGCGTCGACGCCGCAACCGCTAAACGGCTCGTCGAAGTCGCGATCCGCTCCCGCCACCTCAAAGGGCACGGGCTTGACGAAGGGATCTCGACCCGCCTCCTCGTCTATGCCGGGTCGCTGATCACCAAAGGGATCGCGCCGCTCATCGCGTGCGAAATGGCGCTCATCTGCCCGATCACCGACGACCCCGACCTGCGTGACGCGCTGCGCGCCGCCGCGCAAACGCTCTTTGCCTGAACGGAAACCCAAGGAGCGAAGCGATGCAACCGCCCACCGAATGGGAAGCGCTCGTCGCGCGCTTTGCCGAACCCCACCGCGAACTGGTCGTGCGCTTCGCGCTGGAAGCGCCCAAGCACTTTTCCCCCGCGGGTTGCGAATACTACCGCCGCGGGGTGGAAGCGCTCCTCAACCTGGGACGGGGCGAAAAACTTGCGCTCGCCTACCTGGAAGCCGCACCTGCGGTCGCGCGGGAAGTTGGCGAAGACGCGGCGGAAGCAGCTCGGCGTGAAGCGGCGAAATTAGCTTCGATGACCTCGGGCGAAGTGATCGAACGGTTCCTGGCCACCCTTCCCTTGGTTGCACGGCGGCTTGGCGACGCCGACCTCTTCACGAACTACCTCACCTTCGTCCACCAATTGGCGAGCCTCGCCCCACGCGCGTTGCGCCCGCTCTTTGCCCATCTCGAACCGCTTCTGGATACCTTGACGCTTGGGGGTTTGCGCCGCTGGGCGCTCTTCGGCGCCGAACTCCACCGTCAAGACACCGCAGCGCTCACCGCCTACTTTTCGCTCGAAAGCGCCGAAGCGAAAGCGAAGCTGCAGGAGGAGCGGCGGGGCACCCTCTTCGTCGACAGCCACCGCAAACTCAACGCCTACCTGCGTGCGCTTTGGGGACGCGACTTCTGGCTCAAACCCGCCCAGGCCGACCGCAACGAGTTCCGTCCGTTCGTCGACGACTTCGTCCTCCACCTTCCAGACGCCGTCGATCGCGTCGGCGCGCTGGATGGGGCCGCCGTCTATCGCGCGATCGCCGCCCACATGGCGGCGCACCTCGTCTATGGCGGCGGCGCGCATGATCCGCGCGGCTTGGGTTCGCTCGAACGCGCACTCTACGGTTTTCTCGAAGACCTGCGCGTCGAATATGCCGCCGCCCAGGCCTTCCCTGGCCTTGGCCACGCGTGGGCCGAACTCGCCCGCCACAGTGCCCCACCCCCAAACCGCCATCCTGCGGCGCAGTGGCTGCTTACGCTCATAGACCGCTGTTACCGCCATTGGGGCTGGCGCACCGACCCCGTCGACGCGCCGCTACCGGAACCGCTTGCCGCGTGCGCCGAGCGCATCGTCGATGCGTTCGCCTGCCCTGCAGAAGCGAGCCGAAAGCACGTGCGGATGCTGCTCGAACCCCTGCGCGCCGCGCTCGAAGCCACCGACGCCGGCACCCCGATGGCGCGCGACGTCGAAGCGCTCCCGCTGGGTTACCGCGACGACAACCGGATCATCTGGCACTTCGACGCTGAGTCGCTGACCCGGAAACTCCACGCGATGCGGCGCCAGCCGCTGCGGCGCATCGTTCCGCTGATGGAATTCATCAACGAGGTCGACACCGAAACTCAGAGCGACACCCCGGACGAAATCTGGGTTCCCGCCACCCCAATCTACGACGACGACGGCATCACCTTTCAGGAAAAATACGGCAGCCCCCGCATCGCTGGCCCCTTCTTCTACGACGAATGGGACGAGCGCGCCCAATGCTATCGACCGGACTGGGTCAGTTGCTTCGAATACCCTGCGCCGTTGGGCGAACTCGAACCGCTCGACGCCCTCTACCGTGAACACTTGCCGGTGGTAAAGCGGCTACGGAAAATCGTCGAACGGCTGCGCCCGCAAGGGGTACAGCGCGAGCGCAAACTCGAAGATGGCGACGAACTCGACCTCACCCCGGCGATCGACGCAATGGTCCACGCCCGCGCGGGGCTACCCTTCGACCCACGGATCACGTTGCGCCATAAGCTGCTTAAACGCGACATCGCGGTCTGCCTGCTCCTCGACCTCTCGGCGTCGACGAACGACACGCCGCACGGCGCGCACCATTCGGTGCTCGACGCCACCCGCGCCGCGACGCTGCTTCTGGCCGAAGCGATCGAACGCATCGGCGATCCGCTTGCGATTCTCGGTTTCCATTCCGATGGACGCGAAGACGTACGCCTCTACCCGATCAAACGGTTCTGCGAACGGTGGGGCGAGAACGCGAAAAAGCGGCTTGCGGGCATCAACGGCGCGTTTTCCACGCGCATGGGCGCGGCGTTGCGCCACGCCGGGACGTTGCTCAAGCAGCAACCGCAAAAGCGCAAGCTCCTTTTGCTCGTCACCGACGGCGAACCGGCCGATATCGACGAGCGCGACCCCAACCACCTGCGGCGAGACGCGCGCCGTGCCGTCGATGAACTCTGGGGAAACGGCGTCTATACCTACTGCCTCACCCTCGACCCCGGAGCCGACCGTTACGTCGCGCAGATCTTCGGCAAACACTACACCGTGATCGACCGGGTGGACAAACTTCCCGAACGGCTGCCGCGGCTCTTTGCGGCGCTGACTCGCTGACAAGGACTTCTTATGGTCAAAGCCCTACTCTTCGACGTCGACGGTACCCTCGCTGAAACCGAAGCGCTCCACCGCCGCGCCTTCAACGAAGCGTTTGCCGCAGCAAAGCTTCCCTGGCGGTGGACGCCACAGCGCTACGCCGAACTGCTGCGCGTTGCGGGCGGCCGCGAACGGATCGCCCACTTTCAAAGCGCCTATCCGCACGAAGCCGCTGGAATCGTCCTCGCCCCCGATACCATTGCGACGATTCACCGCGACAAGAACGCGCGCTACGCGCAGATGCTCGCGCAGGGCGCGCTGCCGTTGCGCCCCGGCGTCGTTCGCCTGGCGCAGGAAGCCGCCGCAAGCGGTGCCCGCATCGCGATCGTCACCACCACCAGCCCGGAAAACATCGCCGCACTGCTCGCGGCGTTGTGGCCTGACGACGCGCCCCCTTTCGCCACTTGGATCACCGCGCGCGAAGCACCGCAGAAAAAGCCCGATCCGCAGGCTTACCGCGTCGCCCTTGCGCGCTTGGACATTGCGCCCAGTGAGGCGATCGCGATCGAAGACACCGCGCACGGTGCGCAAGCCGCTGCCGCCGCGGGAATCCCGGTACTCGTCACCGAAAGCGAATACGGCAAAGCGCCAGAGTATCCCAGCGCCTTTGCGGTGGTCGACCACCTCGGGGAACATGACCTTCCGGCACGTTGGCTCCGCACCCCCCAGGGGCGCGGCGAAGGGGTCGTCACCTGGGCCTTGCTGACGCGCTGGGCTGCGAGCGCCGTGCCATCTACCACAGCCGCCTGAGGGGGAACCATACCGAAGAGGAGCCCACACCGTGCTCGTCGCAGCCAAAGCCCTCTTGCAACACGCCGTCGCGAACTGCTACGCGATCGGTGCCTACGACATCCTCGACACCACGATGCTCGAAGGCGTCCTACAGGGTGCCCAGCGTGCTGAGGCCCCCGTGCTGATCAGCATCGCCGAGGTTCACACCGACCAATTCGACGAAGCCACCCTGCTTGCGGCCACCGTCGAAGCAGCTGCCACCGCATCCGTTCCCGTTGCGATCCACTACGACCACGGCACGACGCTCGACCGTCTGGTTCGCGCGACGCAACTCGGATACACCAGTTTGATGATCGACGGTTCGCACCTCGAATGGGCAGAAAACGTTGCGCTGACGCGCCGCGCCTCTGAGCTTGCCCACGCCGTCGGACTCCCCCTGGAGGCCGAAGTCGGTTATGTTCCTGGAGAGGAAGGAAAAGACGCCGAACTCCACCCGGGAGCTGTCCGCTATACGGAACCGGAAGAGGCCGAAGCGTTCGTCACCGAGACCGGTTGCGACTGGCTCGCGGTCTCGATCGGCACCGTGCATGGCCGCTTTCGCGGCGAACCGCAACTCGACTTGGAACGGCTTGCTGCAATCCGCGCCCGCTTGCCCGCAACGCCACTCGTGATCCATGGTGGCACTGGCCTTTCGGACGAACAGTTTCGCGCGCTCGTTGCCGCGGGCGCGAACAAGATCAATTACTATACCGCACTGGTCGAAACGGCAGCAGCAGCGGCTACCGACTCTCGGCGCTGGGACGAACAGCGCCTTGCTGCGCGGGAGGCGATCGCCGCTGAAGTGGAACGCACCTGCCGCGTCTGGGGTGCGGCGGGGCGTGCCGAAGCGGCAGGCGCTGCGGCACCGCGCATCGAACCGGTCGAGCACGTGATCTTTTTCCGCTGGGCAGAAGACGCCCCGGACGTTACGGCGATGCAAACAGACGGGGTTGCAACGCTCGGGGCGCTCCCTGGAGTCTGGCGCATCGCCGCCGGGGTTGCCGAAACCCCCAATGCCTCCTATCCTTACCTCTGGACGATGACGTTTGCCACCCCAGAGGCGCTCGCTCATTTCCGCACCCACCCCGAACACCAACATTTCGCCGACAATCGTTTTCGCCTATTTGCACCGGAACGGATCACCATCGACTTTCATCTCACTTACGGAAACGGAAGATGCGCCACACCAAAATCGTCGCGACGCTAGGCCCCGCTTCGAGCGATCCCGCCACGCTCGAACGGCTGCTCCTTGCCGGCGTCGACGTCGTTCGCCTCAACTTTTCGCACGGAACCGCGGACGAGCACCGCGCCCGGGCGTCGCTCGTGCGCGCGCTCGCACAGCAGACCCAACGCCCCGTTGGCATCCTGGGCGACCTCCAAGGACCGAAAATTCGCATCGGCCGGTTCACCACCAACGGTGTTACTCTGAGCAAAGGGCAACGCTTTCGGCTCGACTGCGACCTCGCCCCGGGTGACGCCACCCGGGTTGGGCTCGACTACCCGGAACTGATCGACGACGTCGAGGTCGGCGACATCTTGCTCCTCGACGACGGCAAAATTCGCTTGCAGATCGTCGAAAAGTGCGCAGACGCGCTCATCACGCAGGTGCTTGTTGGCGGCACCCTCTCGAACCACAAAGGGATCAACAAACTGGGTGGCGGGCTTTCGGCGCCAGCGCTCACTGCGAAAGACCGTGCCGATATCGCGCTCGCTGCCGAAATCGGCGTCGATTACCTCGCGGTCTCTTTCGTCAAGCACGCCGAAGAGATGCACGAAGCGCGCCACTTGGCACGGAGCGCCGGCAGCCGCGCGAAGCTGATCGCCAAGATCGAACGGGTCGAGGCGGTCGCCCACCTCGACGCGATCCTCGAAGCGAGCGACGGCGTGATGGTCGCGCGCGGCGACCTCGCGGTCGAAGTAGGCGACGCCGCAGTCCCGGCGCTACAAAAGCGCATCCTGCGCCGCGCACGGGAAATGAACCGCCTGTCGATCACCGCCACCCAGATGATGGAATCGATGGTGCATAGCCCCGTCCCGACCCGCGCCGAAGTCTCCGACGTCGCGAACGCGGTGCTCGACGGCACCGACGCGGTGATGCTCTCGGCCGAAACCGCAGCGGGCCAGTACCCGGTCGAGGCAGTCGAAGCGATGGCGCGCGTCTGCGCTGAGGCCGACGCCTCGAGCGACGCAGCGATCGACAACGAGCTCCTCGGGCGGCGTTTTCACCGCGTCGACGAGGCGATCGCCGTCTCCGCCGTCTGGTCGGGCTTTCATCTCGGCGTCAAGGCGATCGTCGCGCTGACCCAATCGGGGGCGACCGCGCTCTGGATGAGCCGCATCGCGAGCAACCTGCCGATCTACGCCCTCACCCCCGACCGCGCCACCTTCGGTCACCTCACCCTCTTTCGCCAGGTCGTTCCGGTCTTCTTCCCGCTCATTGAAGAGGGCGACCCCGGAAACCTGATCGAGCGGATCCGTGCGCTCCTCCTCGGCGAAGGGTGGGCGCAACCGGGCGACGCGGTCGCGATCACCTTTGGCGAACCGATGGGGCAACCGGGTGGCAGCAACACGCTCAAGATCGTCACGCTGTAACCCAACCGCTCCACGGAGGTGGCGCAGAAGTTGGCGGCGTGATAAAGTTCTCCTACCCAACCCGAACAAGAGGAGAACACCATGTCCGATACGCCGCCGATCAGCCGTTTTCCAGTACCCGAAAGACTCGACGCGCTTCCCCCCGACATCCGCGAACGGATCGAACAGGTGGCGCAAAAGTCGGGGTTTATCCCCAACGTCTTTTTGGCGCTTGCCGCGCGTCCGGAGGAGTTTCGCGCCTTCTTCGCCTACCACGACGCGTTAATGGAGCGCCCCTCAAACCTCAGCAAAGCGGAAAAGGAGATGATCGTCGTCGCAACCTCGGCGGCGAACGACTGTCTCTACTGTGTCGTCGCCCACGGCGCGATTCTCCGCATCCGCAGCAAAAATCCCCGCCTCTCGGAACAGATCGCCACCAACTACCGCCGCGCCGAGATCACCCCACGGCAACGGGCGATGCTCGACTATGCGCTAAAGGTCGCGCTCGACTCCGCCCGCATCTCTGAGGCCGATTGGGAACCGCTCTTTGCCCACGGCTTTACCCTCGACGATATCTGGGAGATCGGCGCGATCGCTGCCTTCTTCGCGATGAGCAATCGCCTCGCGAACATGAGCGCGATGCGCCCCAACGACGAGTTTTACGGCCTGGGGCGCTAGAGCATCGCCTACGCACGCCATCTACCGCTCAAAGGGAGCAACCGGGGGAAAGCGGCTTTGCAAAAAGCTCTGCCCCCGCTCCAGGAGGTAATAACGAAACGCTTCAACGCTCGGCGCAACAAATTGGCTCACGCGATGCACCACGTACCAGGCGCGCATCACCGGCGTTCCCCGCACCGGCAACACCCTCAACGCCTCGCGGGCGAGCTCCTCCCCCACCGTGTGAAGCGACAAAAAGGCGATCCCCAACTTTGACACCACCGCCTGCTTGATCGCTTCGTTACTCTCCATACTCATCGCGATCGTTGGCGTCACGCGCCGCTCGGCAAAGAAGAGGTCCATCGCCGCCCGCGTCCCTGACCCCTCTTCGCGGACGATCAACGGTTCGTGGCGCAACAACTTCGGGTCGAGGAGCCGATTCTCCTGAGCCAACGGGTGGTCCGGCGCGGCGACAAAGCCGCTCGGATGGCCGGCGAACGCCTCCGCCCGCACGGCAAACCCCTCTGGCGGCCGCCCCATCACCGCGATATCGACCTCCCGCGACTCGAGCATCCCAACCACCTGGGTTCGGTTACCCACCCGCAGCGACAGAGTAATCCCAGGGTGTTCGCGGCGAAAGTCACCGAGCATTTGGGGGACGAAGTATTGCGCGGTACTGACCATCCCGATCTTGAGCTCTCCCACTGCCCCCTCTTGCAACCGCTTCGCGAGCTCCTCGGCCTCCGCCACCAGATCGAGGATCTTCTTCGCGTAGAGCAGAAAATACTCCCCGACGGTCGTCAATTCAAACCGCCGGGAAGTCCGTTCAAAGAGCGTCATCCCGATCTGGGTCTCCAACTCCTTGATCTGCATCGAGACAGCGGGCGGGGTCAGAAAGAGCCGTTCCGCCGCCTTGCTGATTGACCCCTCCTTGGCAACCGCTGCGAAGATGCGGAGCTGGCGCATCGTCACATGTTTCATTTAGTTCCCCTGAATTTAAAGCTAAAAAAATTCAACTTCACTTTATGACAAGTTTAATTTATCTTTGCAACAATGACAAGTGCGGAGAGGAGTTGTTCCATGTACTGGGCCCACACGCCTACGCTCACGCAATTTCTGATCGAAGAGCGGCGCCGCCACCCGCAAGCGAGCGGCGACTTCAACGCGTTGATCCTCGACGTTGCCCGCGCCTGCAAAGCGATCGCACGCCAAGTGGCCTACGGCGCGCTCGCGAAAGCCTCCCAAGCGGTCACCACCACCGTCAATGTCCAAGGGGAAGAGCAAAAACCGCTCGACGTCATCAGCAACGAATGTTTCATGCGCCTCACCGAATGGGGGGGCTACCTCGCCGCGATGGCTTCCGAAGAGATGGACGAACCGTACATCATCCCGGAAACCTATCCCCGCGGCCGTTACCTCCTCCTCTTCGACCCGCTCGACGGCTCGTCGAACATCGACGTCAACGTCTCGGTCGGTTCGATCTTTTCGGTGCTCCGTGCCCCGGAAGGCAAAACCGCGATCACCGTCGAAGATTTCCTCCAGCCTGGAACCCGGCAGATCGCCGCTGGCTACGCGATCTACGGCCCGACGACGATGCTGGTGCTCACCGTGGGCCGAGGGGTTGTCGGCTTTACCCTCGACCCCGACTTCGGCGAATTCATGCTCACCCACCCCAACATCCGGATCCCTGAGAGCACCAAAGAGTTTGCGATCAACACCTCCAACGCCCGCTTCTGGGAGCCCCCGGTGAAGCGCTACGTCGACGAGTGCCTGAAGGGGAAAACGGGGCCGCGCGGCAAGGACTTCAACATGCGCTGGGTCGCCTCGCTCGTCGCCGAAACCCACCGCATCCTCTCCCGCGGTGGTGTCTTCCTTTATCCCAGGGACAACAAAGAGCCGAAAAAACCGGGGCGGCTGCGCCTCCTCTACGAATGCAACCCGATTGGCATGATCGTCGAGCAGGCGGGCGGGCGCGCCTCGACCGGCTACGGTCCCGTGCTCGAGATCCAACCGACTGAACTCCACCAGCGGATCGGCTTCGTCTTCGGCTCGCGGGAAGAGGTTGAACGGATCGAACAGTACCACAACGACCCGAACGCCTCCCCTGTGGAGTTACCGCTCTTTGCCGAACGCACCCTTTTTCGCGACGGAACCGATTGATTGATTTTGAACCCTTTGAGGAGCTTGACCATGTCGGCAAAACACCCGATCATCGCGATCACCGGATCCTCGGGCGCAGGCACGAGTACCGTGATGCGCACCTTCGTGAACATCTTTCGCCGCGAAGGGGTCAAAGCGGCGCTTGTGGAAGGCGATTCGTTCCACGCCTACGACCGCGCCGCGATGAAGAAGAAGATGGCCGAAGAGGAGGCAAAGGGGAACCGCCACTTCAGCCACTTCGGCCCCGAGGCGAACCTCTTCGGTGAACTCGAGAACCTCTTCAAGACCTACAGCGAGACAGGTCGTGGGCGGATCCGCCACTACGTCCACAACGACGACGAGGCGAAACAGTATGGCGTCGCCCCGGGCAACTTCACCGAATGGGAAGAGATCCCCGAAGGGACCGACCTCCTCTTCTACGAAGGGCTCCACGGCGCGGTGGTCACCGACCAGCACAACATCGCGCAATACCCTGATCTGCTGATTGGCGTCGTGCCAGTGATCAACCTCGAGTGGATCCAGAAACTGTGGCGCGACCGTAAAGAGCGGGGCTACTCGACCGAGGCGGTCACCGACACGATCCTGCGCCGCATGCCCGACTACGTGAACTACATCGTGCCGCAGTTTGCCCGCACCCACGTCAATTTCCAACGGGTTCCGGTCGTCGATACCTCGAACCCCTTCATCGCCCGCGACATTCCGACTGCCGACGAGAGCCTCGTGGTGATCCGCTTCGCCAACCCCAGAGGGATCGATTTTCCCTATCTCCTCAACATGATCCACGACTCCTTCATGAGCCGCGCCAACACGATCGTCGTTCCGGGCGGCAAGATGGAGCTGGCGATGCAGCTCATCTTCACCCCCTTCGTGTTGCGCTTCATGGAGCGGCGCAAACGCGCTTTGGGAATCGCGTAAAATTGACCTTTTGACGATTGGGAGAAGCCCCGTGACCAACTCCACCACCCTCATGGCCAACGCGCTGCGCTTTCTCGCCGTCGACGCGACGAACGCCGCCAATTCGGGCCACCCCGGCGCCCCGCTCGGGATGGCCGAAATGGCAGTCGCCCTCTGGCGCGACCACCTCCGGGTCGCCCCCAGCCACCCCACCTGGCCCAACCGCGACCGCTTCGTCCTCTCGAACGGCCACGCGTCGATGCTCCTCTACGCGCTCTTGCACCTCACCGGCTTTGACCTCCCGATCGAGGAGCTCAAACGGTTCCGCCAACTCGGCAGCAAAACCGCCGGCCACCCTGAATATGGCCACACCCCGGGCGTCGAGACCACCACCGGGCCGCTCGGGCAAGGTTTTGCCAATGCGGTTGGGATGGCGCTGGCCGAAAAGCTCCTCGCCGCTGAATTCAACACCCCCGACCACCCGATCATCGACCACTTTACTTACGTCTTCTTGGGTGACGGGTGCCTGATGGAGGGGATCAGCCACGAAGCGGCGTCTCTTGCCGGCACCTTGCGTCTTTCGAAACTGATCTGCCTCTACGACGACAACGGCATCTCGATCGACGGCGAAGTCAAACACTGGTTCGCCGACGACACCGCGCAGCGCTTTGCCGCCTACCACTGGAACGTGATCGGGCCGATCGACGGCCACGACGTCGCCGCGGTCTCGGCGGCGATCGCTGCAGCAAAAGCCCAGGCGGTCACCGACGCGGGGAAGCCGACGTTGATCATCTGCCGCACGACGATCGGTCAAGGCTCGCCCACCAAAGCGGGCACGGCCGATATCCACGGTGCGCCGATCGGCCACGAGGCCGCGGCGAAGATGCGCGAAGCGCTCGGCTGGCCCTATCCCCCGTTCGAAATCCCCGAAACGGTCCGTGCTGCGTGGGACAAGCGCGCCTCGGGGGAGCAGCTCGTCGCGGAGTGGCAAGAGCAACTCGAGCGCTACGCGCAGCACCACCCCGAAAAGGGGGCCGAACTGAAGCGGCGTCTTGCGGGGGAACTTCCCGCCGACTGGAAAGAGATCAAGGCGCGCCTCTTTGCTGCGGCGGCCGCCGACGAGAGTAACCCGGCCACGCGCAAAGCAAGCCAGAATGCGCTCAACATCCTAGGGCCCGCAGTACCGGAGCTCTTTGGCGGTTCGGCTGACCTCACCCACTCCAACCTCACCGACTTCAAAGGGGCGACACCGGTGCGGCGCGACCAGTGGGGGCGCCACCTCTCCTATGGCGTCCGGGAATTCGCGATGGCCGCGATGATGAACGGCATCGCGCTCCATGGCGGCCTCATCCCCTACGGCGGCACCTTCCTCGTCTTCTCCGATTACGCCCGTAACGCGATCCGCATGGCGGCGCTGATGAAGCAGCGGGTGGTCCATGTGCTGACCCACGACTCGATCGGCCTCGGCGAGGACGGCCCCACCCACCAACCGGTCGAACATGTCCCGAGTCTTCGCCTCATCCCCAACCTCGACGTCTGGCGCCCGGCCGACGCGCTCGAGACCGCCGTCGCCTGGACCACAGCGCTCGAGCGGCAAGAGGGGCCCTCGGCGTTGGTCCTCTCGCGGCAGAACCTCCCGAAACTCCACCGCGACCCGGGCAACGTCGCGATGATCCAGCGCGGCGGTTATGTCCTCGCCGAATTCCCGGTGTTGCGCATCGTTCTGATCGCCTCGGGCTCGGAAGTGGCGCTCGCCCTCAAAGCGGCCGAGCAGCTGTCGCAGATGATGGTCGGTTGCCGCGTCGTCGCGATGCCCTGTGTGGAAGCGTTCGAGCGGCAACCCGAGGCCTACCGCAACGAGGTCCTTCCGCCCGATTTGCCCCGGATCGCGATCGAAGCGGCCCACCCCGATTTGTGGTACAAATACGTCGGCCTCAATGGCGCAGTGATCGGGATCGACCGCTTTGGCGAATCGGGGCCGGCAAACCAGTTGTTCGACCATTTTGGCTTCACGGTCGAGCGCATCATCGCCACCGTCCGTGAAGTGATGGCCAAAAATTGACCACTTTGACGCAGAAAGGGAGTTTGTGATGACCATTCGCATCGGTATCAACGGATTTGGGCGCATCGGACGCATGGTGCTTCGCGCCGTCGTCAAAGAGAGCGAATTCCGCGACCTCGAAGTGGTCGCAGTGAATGACCTCCTCGACCCCGAATACCTCGCCTACATGCTGAAGTACGACTCGGTGCACGGTCGGCTGCCGGCCACCGTCGAGGTCCAAAACGGCCATCTTGTTGTGAACGGCAAGACCATTCGCGTCACCGCCCACAAGGACCCTGCGCAACTCGCGTGGGGCGACGCGGGGGTCGATGTCGTCGTCGAATCGACCGGGCTCTTCCTTACCGGCGAGAGCTGCCAGAAACACCTCGACGCAGGCGCGAAAAAGGTGGTCCAGTCGGCACCGTCGAAAGACGACACCCCGATGTTCGTCTATGGCGTGAACCACACCAGCTACGCCGGACAAGCGATCGTCTCGGCTGCGAGTTGCACCACCAACTGCCTCGCCCCTGTTGCCAAAGTGCTCCACGACCAGTTCGGGATCGTCCGCGGTCTCATGAGCACGGTCCATGCCGCCACGGCAACGCAGAAGACCGTCGACGGCCCCTCGGCAAAAGATTGGCGCGGTGGTCGTGGGATCCTCGAAAACATCATCCCCTCCTCGACTGGCGCGGCGAAAGCGGTCGGCAAGGTGATCCCGTCGCTCAACAAAAAGCTCACCGGCATGGCGTTCCGCGTCCCCACCTCCGACGTCTCGGTCGTCGACCTCACCGCGCAACTCGCGCAAGAGACGAGCTATGAGGCGATCTGCGCGGCGATGAAAGCGGCAAGCGAAGGGGCGCTCAAAGGAGTGCTCGGTTACACCGATGAGGCGGTCGTCTCGACCGACTTCCGCGGCTGCCCGCAACCGTCGATCTTCGACGCGACCGCCGGCATCATGCTCGACCCGACCTTTGTCAAGGTCGTCGCCTGGTACGACAACGAGTACGGCTACACCTGCAACATGCTCCGCTTTGTCCGTCACGTCGCGCAAAACTAGGAAGCTGAACCATGCTTGCGAAAAAACTCTCGGACCTCGTCGCGCGGGGGGAAGTCGCCGGCAAACGGGTCTTCATCCGCGCTGACCTCAACGTCCCCCTGAACGACCAGGGGGGTGTTGCCGACGACACCCGGATTCGCGCCAGTCTCCCCGCGATCCGCATGGCGCTGGAGGGGGGTGCGAAGGCGGTGCTCATCACCTCCCACCTCGGTCGCCCCAAAGAGGGGCAGCCACAGCCCCAGGACTCCCTCGCGCCGGTCGCTGCGCGGATGAGCGAACTCTTGGGGCGCCCGGTACGCCTCATCACCGATTGGGTCGACGGCCAGTTCACCCTCACCGAGGGGGAAGTGGTGCTGCTGGAGAACTGTCGCCTCAACGTCGGCGAAAAGAAAAACAGCCCAGAACTCGCGCAGAGAATCGCGAAACTCGCGGACATTTTCGTCCATGACGCCTTTGGCACAGCCCACCGCGCCGAAGCGACCACCTACGGCGTCTTTCAGTATGCCCCGGTCGCTTGCGCGGGGCCCCTTCTCGTTCAAGAGGTCGAAGCGATCGAAAAGGTGGTCGCGAATCCCCCGCGGCCGCTCATTGCGATCGTCGCTGGATCGAAGGTGTCGACGAAGCTCACGGTGTTGCAGAACCTTGCCGAAAAGGTCGATACGCTGATTGTCGGCGGGGGGATCCTCAACACCTTCCTGCTCGCCGCAGGGAAACCGGTTGGAAAGAGCCTCGTCGAACCCGATCTCGTCACTGAAGCGCAAGCGGTGCAGCAGAAACTCGCCGCGCGCGGTGCCGAAGTGCCGTTGCCCGAAGATGTCGTCGTCGCACCCGAATTTCGCGCCGACGCCCCTGCGACCGTCAAAGCGATCGATGCGGTGGCTGAGGGCGAGATGATCCTCGACGTCGGCCCGCAATTTGCCGAACGGATCGCCCAGATGATCGAATCGTGCCACGGGGCGGTGGTCTGGAACGGTCCGTTGGGCGTCTTCGAATTCGACGCCTTTGCCAAGGGGACCGAGCGGCTAGCGCGCGCGATTGCCGCGTGTCCCGGCTTCACCCTCGCCGGTGGGGGCGATACGATCGCGGCGATCGAGAAGTTCGGCATCGCCGACCGCGTCGACTACATCTCGACTGGGGGCGGCGCCTTCCTCGAGATGCTCGAAGGCAAAGTCCTGCCCGCCATCGAAATTCTCGCCCAACGGGCGAACGACTAATCCTACAGAGGAGAACGACACATGGCACTCATCTCATTGCGGCAACTCCTGGACCACGCAGCGGAACACGGCTATGGCGTTCCGGCGTTCAACGTCAACAACCTCGAACAGGTGCAGGCGATCATGGAGGCGGCGGCCGAGACCCGCAGCCCGGTGATCCTCCAGGCGTCCGCCGGCGCGCGGAAATATGCCGGCGAAAATTTCCTCGCCCACCTCGTCACCGCCGCGGTCGAGGCCTACCCCGACATCCCCGTCTGCATGCACCAGGACCATGGGGCGTCGCCCGCCGTCTGCGTTCAGGCGATTCGCCTCGGCTTCTCAAGCGTGATGATGGACGGCTCGCTTCTTGAAGACCAGAAGACCCCCGCCACCTACGCCTACAACGTCGAAGTCACCCGCAAGGTGTGCGAGATCGCCCACGCCGTCGGGGTTTCGGTCGAAGGGGAGCTCGGCTGCCTCGGTTCCCTCGAGACCGGTCAAGCAGGGAAAGAGGACGGCGTCGGTGCCGAGGGGACGCTCGACCACTCGATGCTGCTCACCGACCCCAACCAGGCGAAAGACTTCGTTGAACAAACGGGGGTCGACGCTCTGGCGATTGCGATCGGCACCAGCCACGGCGCCTACAAGTTCTCGCGCAAACCCACCGGCGACATCCTCGCGATCGAACGGGTCAAAGAGATCCACGCGAAGATCCCCAACACCCACCTCGTGATGCACGGCTCCTCGAGCGTCCCGCAAGAGCTGCTGGAGGAGATTCGCAAGTACGGCGGTGAGATGAAAGAGACCTACGGTGTGCCGGTCGAAGAGATCCAAACTGCGATCAAATATGGCGTGCGGAAAGTGAACATCGACACCGATATTCGCCTCGCGATGACCGCGGCGGTCCGTCGGTTCCTTGCCGAGAACCCGTCGAAGTTCGACCCGCGCGAGTTCTTGAAACCGGCGCGCGCCGCCGCAAAAGCCCTCTGCAAAGCGCGCTACGAGCAGTTCGGCTGTGCCGGCATGGCGGACAAAATCAAGCCGATGGCGCTCTCCGCCGCAGCGAAATACTACTACGGCGTCAAATAACGCGCGTAGCAAAGAATCACTCCCTGGTGTTGGCCCCGCCCATTGAGCGGGGTTTTTTTTTACGTTAGCCGAACGCGCGAATGACCCCACCCGCAACCGTCTCGCCCGTCGTAGGATCAAAGAGGATCAATGCCCCGAGCGACCGGTCCACATCGTACACCTCAGCGACGATCGGCGCAGAGAGTTTGAGCCGTACCCGACCGATATCGTTCGCCGCCAGTCTCTCGGCCGGCTGCCGCGTCATCGCTGCCACCTCCCAGCGGTAGTCGATCGCGGCCACCTTCGCTTTGACTTCGCGGGTCGTTTGGCGCAAGCCATAGACCCGACGCGGGTCGAGAGGGGTATCGGCGAGCCACGCGAGATCGACGACCACCTCGCGGGTCACCGTAGGCGGCCGCTCGTCGCTGCGCACGATCATCGCGCCTCGCGAAAGATCGAAATCGTCCCTGAGCCGCACCATCACCGATTGCCCCGCGCGGGCCGCCCCGATCGCCCTTCCCCCCAATTCGATACCGACCACCGTCGTCTCCCACCCCTCGGGGAGAATCGTCACCGCGTCGCCCACCGCAAGATTCCCCGAAGTCACCTGCCCGGCGTAACCGCGGTAGTCGTGGAGCATCGGATCGTCGGCCACCTGTGGTCGGCAGACCCACTGCACGGGAAAACGGAACGGCTCCTCTCTCCCGGCATGGCGTGACGGGGTCGATTCCAGCACCTCGAGAAGCGTCGGACCCTGGTACCACCCCATCCGATCGCCGCGCTCGACGACCATATCGCCCTCGAGCGCCGAAATGGGGAGATAATGGCGCTTCGCGTGCAGTTGTGCTTGGTGGGCAAAGGTTTCGAACGCCGCTTCGACCGCGGCGAACGGCTCGGGATCGTACCCCACCAGGTCCATCTTATTGACCGCAATCACCCAATGGCGAATCCCCATCAACTCGCAGAGGAGCGCATGGCGCCGCGTCTGCCGCGTGAGCCCGTTGCGCACGTCGACGATCAGCACTGCGAGCTCCGCAGTGCTCGCCGCCGTCACCATATTGCGGGTATATTGCTCGTGGCCTGGCGCATCGGCAATGATGAAGTTGCGCCGACCGGTACTGAAATAGCGGTAGGCGACGTCGATCGTGATCCCCTGCTCCCGTTCGGCGATCAACCCATCGGTGAGCAGCGACAGATCGATCCGGCTGAGCCCCCGGCGTTCGCTCAACCGGCTCACCCCTTCGAGGGTATCGACCAGTACTGCCCGCGTGTCATAGAGCAACCGCCCGATCAACGTGCTCTTGCCGTCGTCGACGCTGCCGCAGGTGAGAAACCGCAAAACGTCGCTCATCAGAAATACCCCTCTCGTTTCCGCTGTTCCATCGAAGCCTCGTGCGTCTGATCGTCGAGTCGCGTTGCCCCACGCTCGGAGATCATCGTCTCCGCCGTCTCGCGGATGATCTCCTCAACGGTCGCCGCGCGACTCTCCACCGGTGCCGTACAGGTGATATCGCCCACCGTACGAAAGCGCACCCAAAGCTCTTCGACCACTTCGCCGTCGCGCGGTGGCGTCAGCTCCGTGACCGGTGCCAGCAACCCACCGCGACGAACGCACGGCCGCCGGTGCGCGAAATAGATCGACGGGAGGCGCAGGTTTTCCCGCGCGATGTAGCGCCAGACGTCGAGCTCGGTCCAGTTGCTGATCGGAAACGCCCGCACATGCCAACCGGGAGGGATATGGCCGTTGTAGAGGTTCCACAACTCGGGGCGCTGCGCTTTCGGCTCCCATTGGCCAAACTCGTCGCGCAGGCTAAAAACGCGCTCTTTCGCCCGCGCCTTCTCTTCATCGCGGCGCGCACCCCCAATCAGACAGTCGAAACCGAACTCTTCCACCGCCTCCAGAAGCGTTACCGATTGGTGACGGTTGCGCGACTCATTGGGGTGAGCCAGCCGAACCGTACCGCGGCGAATCGAATCTTCGACCGAGCGAACGATCAGCCGTTCGCCAAGCTCTTGGGCGCGCGCGTCGCGAAAAGCGATCACCTCGGGATAGTTGTGCCCGGTGTCGATATGAAGGAGCGGAAAAGGGAACCGCGCCGGGCGAAACGCCTTCTCGGCAAGACGTAACAGCGTGATCGAGTCCTTCCCGCCCGAAAAGAGGAGCGCCGGACGCTGGAATTGCGCGGCCACCTCGCGAAGGATATAAATGGCCTCAGCTTCCAGCCAATCGAGCGTCTCATCGTCCCACCAGTGAATCTCTGGCTTCACTGCCACTGCCTCTCTTGACGTCGTTTCTGCACCCATCGTCATCGTTTTTCTCCTCAACGGCTTGCCGGCAACTGGGGATTGCGCCGGTGCAACCCGCACTCACGACTTTCGGCCTCTTCCCACCACCACCGCCCAGCTCGGGGATCCTCACCCACAGCCACCGCGCGTGTACAGGGCGCACAGCCGATGCTCGGATAAAAGGCGTCATGCCAGGGATGGTAAGGAACCTCGTGGTGACGGATATAGGCCCACACATCTTCGTTCGTCCAGTTCCACAGCGGGTTCACCTTCCATAACCCACGCGCCTCATCCCACTCGGTTGGCGCAAGATCGACCCGCGTCACGTTCTGCTCACGACGCAACCCGGTGATCCACGCCTTTTGCCCGGCGAGCGCGCGCCTCAAGGGCATCACTTTTCTTGCCGCACAGCACGCATGGCGCGCTTCGCGGCTTTCGTAGAACCCATTGATGCCGTAACGGAGGACGACCTCTTCGACCGCAGCGGCCTCCGGGAAATAGAGCGCAAAACGGATGCCGTAGTGGGCCTCTGTTTTCGCTAACGTCGCGTAGGTCTCTTCTGGAAGACGCCCCGTATCGAGCAGGAAGGGAGTGACCCGATCGCGCACTTTGCTTCGGGCAACGAGATCGATGATCACTTGATCCTCTGCGCCCAAACTCGAAGCAAAGACGACACTCCCCCACTGCGCGACCGCCTCTTCGATCATTTGGGCTGCCGCCTTGCTCTTGGTGACCAACTGCGCACGCATTTGGGAGTCGTCCAGGTTGGGATGCATATAGGGATGGCTCATCGTTACTCCTTGATCACCTCGGCTCTGCTACCGGACCACCGCGCGCGACCCGCAGCCACAACGGGGTTGGGAGCCCAGCGCTTGCCTGGTAGGAGTGGGAAAAGACGCGAAGCAGCCGCCGTCCAAGCTCCTCCAGCGCTTCACGTGAATAGCGCCCCGGATCCGGGGCAAATCCGGTAAAGCCGCAACGGCGCAAATAGTCGAGTTGATCGAGCAGGAAATGTCCCACAGCAAAGAGCGGCCCATCCCACCCGCGCGCGCGCAGGAGGGTTGCCATAGAGAAGGGACGACCATCGGTAAATTGCGGAAATTCGATCGCGACCGCCTCGAGATGGCGAAAAGCCTCATCGAGAAGCACAAGGGGATCGTCCTCGACCGTCAACCACACCCGTTTGCTCGGCTGCTGAATCGACGTGAAGGATTCGCGCGCAAAAGGATGGACCGCGCCATCGAGATCAAGCCACCACATGGGCGTGCTCCTCAAGCGGGGTTGCTCCGGTAATGGCCACTCTGGGCGGAAAGGCCTCCGCACCGTAGACGGCGCGCTTGAACGGTTCCAAACCCACACGCGCAACCGTGTCGGCGAACCGCTCGCCTGAACGGCACAACGATCCGTAGGTCTCGAGAAGCCGCTCGATCGCCGCCGCCACCTCGGCAGCAGGAAGCGACGGGCCGATCACCTGTCCGAGGCGGAGATCGTTTCCCCCCTCTCCACCCAGAGTGATCTGGAACCACTCTTCACCCTTCTTATCGACCCCAAGGACGCCAATCGCCCCCAGATGGTGGTGACCGCAGGCATTCATGCACCCCGAAAGATTGATCGCGACACGCCCCAACGCTGCGACGAGTTCAGGCTTTTTGTCCAGACGTTCGATCACCGCCTGGGCGATAGGAAGCGAACGGGCGTTGGCGAGCGCGCAGTAATCGCCGCCAGGGCATGAGATAACGTCGGAAGCCAGGCGAAAGGTCGGACGACCAAACCCCAACGCCCGTGCTTCGCGCCACAACGAAGGCAGCGCCGCTTCAGGCACCCACCCCAACACCAGATTCTGCTCATGGGTCACGCGAATCTCACCGTCGGCGTACCGTTCGCTCCAGTCGGCGATCGCACGCATCTCCGCCGCGGTCACATCGCCCGGCGCCCGATTCCCCCTTTTCGTCACCAAAGCCACTGCGACAAAGCCAGGAACGCGATGGGGCAAGACGTTGCGTTCCCGCCACCGGCTAAAGCTGCGCGCCTCGCCTGCGTCGGAGAACGAGGGGGGAGCAACAGACCGCCAGCTCGTCGCGACGCGCGCGGCGCGGGCGTCATCTTCGGCAAAATGGGCAGCAAGCCGCGCGATCTCGTCGCGCCAGCCGTTGCGGTAAGCCGCAGCAACCTTTTCGCCCAACGCGCGCGCTTCGACCACGTGGCGGCGGAACGCGTCGATGCCGAGCGTCTCCACCAAAATCTTGATCCGCGCTTTGTATTTGTTGTCGCGGCGACCGAAACGGTTATAGACCCGAAGGATCGCCTCGAGCGTCGGCAAGAGCTCCGCGGCCGGGATCCGTTCGAAGAGGCGCTTGCCGACGATTGGCGTCCGGCCCAACCCCCCGCCGACATAGATGTCGATCTCCGGCGCGAGGGGATCTGCGGTGGGGAAGAGATCGATGCCGATATCGTGCGCGCGAATCTCCGCCCGATCCTCCGCGGCGCCGTTCACAGCAATCTTGAATTTGCGCGGAAGAAAAGCAAACTCAGGATGAAACGACGCCCATTGGCGGAGCAACTCGCACCATGGTCGCGGATCGACCCGTTCATCGGCGGCAACCCCCGCCAGAGCATCAGTCGTGATGTTCCGAATGCAATTGCCGGAGGTCTGAATCGCATGGAGGTCGTGTTCCGCCAAAAATGCCAAGATCTCGCCGCTGGCCTCGAGCGAAATCCAGTGGAACTGAATGTTTTGCCGGGTGGTGAAGTGGCCGTAGCCGCGATCCCACCGTTCGGCCACTGTTGCCAACGCGCGCAGCTGATCCGCGGAGAGCAACCCGTACGGGATCGCGACGCGCAGCATCGGCGAATGGCGCTCGCGGTAGAGACCATTTTGCAGCCGCAGCGGCAGAAACTCGTCGTCACTCAGTTGCCCATGCAAATAGCGCTGCAGCTGATCGCGGTACTGCGCTACCCGCTCTGCGACCATTTGACGGTCGATGGTGTCGTATCGGTACATCGCTTCCTTGCCTTGTCAGTTTGTCACGGCAAGTGTAGCGGTCTTCTTTAGATAAATTAAGCAATTAAAAAGCTGATCTTTATTCTTTTTGGATATATTAGAAAAAAGCCCAGTGACGCGCGGGTCACTGGGCCTTTTGAAACAGAAGAAGGAGTCGCGGACTAGAGCTTTCCAGCGAGCGCCATCTGCTCGGCTTCGAGGACAGCGAGACTCACATACTTGCCGATGTTGCTCTCCCACCCTTTCGTCTCTTGCGCTTTACTGGCAACGCGCGGGTCTTGCAACACCAAACGCTTCGCCTCCGAGGGATCGAGCCCCTCTTCGAACGCCTTCACCGCGTTTTCCCAGATGCCGGCGAAGAGCTCGCGCTGCCAGGCAAGGACGTTTTGGCTGGGACGGCCATGTCCCGGGATCCAGAGGTGACCCGGGCACGCCGCCTGCAACTTGTCGATGAAGTGCAGCGACCCCGGATAGGAGCCGTCGTCCATGTTGGCGATGCGCCGATCCATCGCCACGTCCCCCACGTGGGTCACCTGATCCTCGACCACCTCAAAGCAGAGGTCACCCGGCGTGTGCGCACGGCCGTAGTGGTGGATGCGGATCGTGACGTTGCCAAACGAAAAGGTCTCGCCGTGGTTTGCCACCCGGTTGGGCGGAACCAATCGGGTCCCTGCGGTCGCCCCGTTGGTCCAGCGCTCCAGAAGGTTCAACCACAGGCTTCCCTCTTTCTTCTCGATCGCCTCTTTGGTGAACGGATGGGCATAGAAGGGAATCTCACCGAACGCCTCGAAGTAGGCTTGCGCAGCGAGATAGTGGTCGCCGTGGTAGTGGCTCGCAAAGAGTGCGACGACCGGTTTGTCGGTGACGGTACGAATCATCCGAATCGCCATCTCGCCAATCTGGACCGAGCCCCCGCAATCGAGGAGCACGACCCCCTTCTCGGTAACCACGAAGGTGACGTTACACATCATCCCCCGGTTTTCAGGGGTGGGGAAGCCGTCTTTCGCGTAGATGAGCCAGACGTGCTCGCTCAACCGCTCCGGGGCAATATCGGGCACGGGCGGCCCCTTGATAAAGAGCTCCGCATCGCGGGCAAACGCGGCGAGCTCTTCACCCCACCATAACCCACCGCCCGCGGCAACTGCCGCGACCCCACCAAGGCGGCGCAAAAAGCGCCGCCGGGAGGGTGAGTAGTGCTGCGCCTGCGCCATGATACGTCTCCCCTGCTATCCGTCTGCTACAGTGCAATCCCCGGATTTCCTTCGACGCCGATAATGCGCGGCGTGTTAAGCGCTTTGATACTGACCCGCTTTTGCGCCCGCAGGTACTCCGCAACGACCTCCCACACGGGCGGCCCGGCTTCCCGGCTCTCTTCGGCAACCGGCGCCCAACCCGCTACCTTGTACTTCTTGTTGGGGTCAAGGGGTTTGCCGTTGAGTTTCATATCCTGGATCCGCTGCCCCATCGGTGCGTTGGGATCGATCGCGTATTGCAGCCCTCCAACGCGCACCATATCCCCCCCCTGTTGGTAGTAAGGGTCGGGGTTGAAGAGGTTGTCGGCGACATCTTCGAGGACATTTTTGATCTGCGCCCCGGTCATCTCCGTGAGCGTACTCCACGGATAGGTGATCGCCGTCTGATCGAGGAGATGTTCCATCGTGATCGTCTGCCCGGGGAGAATCGTCGTCCCCCACCGGAAACCGGGGGAGAAAGAGATCTCCGCCCCGCGAACAGCGATCAACGCATCACAAATCAGCTGATCCCAGGTGCCGTTGAAGTTACCGCGGCGGTAGAGGAGCCCTTCGGCAACCGCCAACGGTTCAGCCAATTTTTGCTCATACGGCGCGCGCACCTTCTGGATGTAGGCCGCCATTTCGGGATCAGCCGGAAGGAGGTTGGCAAAGACCGGGAGCAGCCGGTAACGGTAGCCGGTGACCTTCCCGCCCTTCACCTCCAGGTCCATCACCCCGAGGAACTTGCCGTTCGAACCGGCGTTGGTCACGAGCGTCTTGCCGCCCGCGTTTTCGACGACCACCGGCTGATAGACGCCGTCGTGGGTGTGGCCCCCGAAGATCACGTCGATCCCCCGGACGCGCGCCGCCATTTTGAGGTCGACATCCATCCCGTTGTGCGAAAGGACCACCACCACCTGCGCCCCTTTGCTGCGCGCCTCGTCGACGGCCGCTTGCAGCTGCTGCTCTTTGATCCCGTAACTCCATTGCGGGACGAGCCAGCGGGGGTTGGCAACCGGGGTATAGGGGAAAGCTTGCCCGACAATCGCCACCGGAACGCCGTTGATCTCGCGGATCACATAGGGCTTGAAGACCGGGTCTTCGAAATCGGTGGTGTGGACGTTTTGCGCGACGATATCGATCTTGCCCGCAAAGTCCTTCGTCTCGATCTCTTTGACCCGCTCGGCGCCAAAGGTCGCCTCCCAGTGAAGGGTCATCACGTCGACGCCCAAAAGCTTACACGCGTCGACCATATCTTGCGCGTTGGTCCACAGCGACAACCCCGAACCCTGCCACGTGTCGCCCCCGTCCAAGAGGAGTGCCCCGGGACGCGACGCTTTGAGCTGTTTCACAAGGGTACGCAGATGAGCAAATCCCCCCACCTTGCCGTAGATCTTCGCCTTCTCTTCGAAATCGAGATAGGTAAAAGCGTGCGCCTCGATGCTGTTGCGCGGGATCCCGTAGTACTTGAGGAAATGTTCCCCGACGAGGTGGGGAACCTGCCCGCGCATCGAGGCGACTCCGAGGTTCACCTGCGGCTCACGGAAGTAGATCGGCAGGAGCTGCGCGTGACAGTCGGTCATGTGCAGGAGCGAAACGTTACCGAAACGCGGCAGGTTATAAAGGTTTTCTGCCTCTTTCGCCGCCTGATCGGCGTTTGCGGTCAAACTCCAACCGCCCGCCGCTGCAACGGCCAGAACTTGCATAAATTCACGTCGATTCATCGCCATCAGGAGTCACCTCGAAGTCGTTCGCACCAATCAATCAATGGTTCTTGTTCACCGGAGATTCGGGATCAAAGAGGTAAGCCATCACATCCTTGATCTGCTGTTCGGTCAAAATCCCCGCGTCGCCAAAACGCGGCATGCTCGAACAGAGGTTGAGGCTCTTGCTGTTCCAGATCTGCTGCCACGCCCGTTTGAGGACCTCTTCCGACTGGCCGCGCTCTTTGCCGTAACCCGAGAGCGACGGGCCGATGTTGCCGTAGGAGAGCTCCTTCTTGTCCATCTGGTGGCAGTTGTAACAACCGCCGCCATTGACAGTATCGGGTTTGTCAGTCCAGGTGAGGCCCCGGCCACTCTGCGCGATCTTCTCGCCCTCTTTCCAGTTTCCGAGGTATTTTCCATCCGAAGGCCAACGGATCGTCTGCTCCTGGAGCTTCAACAGCTCAGTGTAGGTCTTTTGATCGACCTTTTCACCCGCCTCGAGCGCTGAACAGTACTTTTGGAAATCGAGCTGGATCATCCGCTCTTTGGCGGCGATCCCCGAAGTTTTGAACGAGCGGTCGACGAGCTCTTTGAACTTCGCGTCCAACGCCGCATCTGCGGCCCAGACCGACGCGGTGGCGAGCGCACTGGCGACCATCAGCATTGCTTTTTTCATGACTCCTCCGCTTGCTTCACCGCTTGATCCCCGGGGTCAGCATCACCCCGCCGTTGGCGTTCGCGGCCATATAGACCGAAAGGGCAATCGTCGCGTCCGAAACGTAGATCGGCTCGGCAGTCCGCTGCTGCCGGAAGCAGTCGTTCAAGCGCATCTGCATCGTCCAGAACTGACTGTTCGAGACGCGGTAAGCAGGCCACGACCCCCACCCCGCAGCAGCCCCCTCGTGTTTCGTGAGGTTGGGAAGCTCTTGCAAGCGAATACGCTGACCGTCGTGCGCGTGACAGGTGGCACAGGAGAAATCGAAGGGTCCGGTGCGGTAGAAGAACATCTTCTTCCCGAGCGCGTACATCTCCTTCATCTTGGGGTGGGACATGTCGACTTGAATTTTTTCACCGTTACTTTCGGTGACAATGTAGGCGACCAGCTGATCCATCCGAAGCTTCTCCCCTTTGCCCCACGGAGCGTCAATCACCTTTTGGGGGTCAACCCCTTGCAGTTGCTCCATGCAGGTGATGAGCCGCGATTCGAGATCCTGAACCCGACCCGTATCCGGGAAGTAGCGCGGAAGTCTGGCAGCAGCCCCTTTGACCACGCCAGGCCCCAGACCGAGATCACACTTCTCGAGTGACTGGTTCTTCGGCCCGTAAGGGGTGCGCCACAGCTGTTCGCCTTCCATCGCGAGCAAGTCCGACGGGTTCCCGTCGGCGATCTGTTTGCGATACTCTTCAATAGCCTTCAGACGGGACTTGTCCTCGTCGGCTGCAGCAGCCGCGCCGGAAACAGCACCACCCAAAAGGGAGAGCGCGGCAAAAACGGTGAGTTTTTTTCTAATCACGGGACTCCTCCACGATGATAAGGAGGCGGTCACTCCGCCTCCTCTGCCGGTTACTTCACTTCGACTGTCTCTTCTTTCGATTCCCCTTTGTTGTCGACCCACTTGAGGGCGATCTTGTCGCCGGCTTTCGCCTTCACGTCGAACTCGAAATAGGGGTTGGTCGAGATCGCGCCACTCCATTCAGCGGTGAGCACCGGTTTGCCATTGACGCTCGCCACCACCTCGGTGATGTAGTGCGCCGGAATAGTGTTACCCGAAGAGTCTTTCCGAAGCCCGGTCTCCATCGGATGGGAGATCAGCGCACGGACGTTGACCACCTCACCTTCGATTTTTGCGCGAATCCGCATCGGTCCACTCATTGCACGCTCCTTTTTGTGCTCAATGATTCAACATCAACGATTAACCGCCGCAACCACCCAGCGTCACCTTGACCTCTTTCTTGGTCATGTAGTATTTGCCGCCCGCTTTGACCACCGCGATCACATCTGAGCTTTGCCCCATCTTCACGCGGGTCTTCACACGCGGCAGCGCATCGGGCGTCAGGTGGAAGACCGCCGCGAGCGGGTTGGGGTTCTTTTCGATAAAGAGCGCGATCGCTTCGGTGTTGGGGAGCTTACTTTCGATATCCATCGGCACCACCGCGCCGTTTTCGGCGATATCGGGAGCGGTGAGGACCACGCTCGCATTCTCTTGTGCCCCTTCGGCCCCCAGCGCCTTCAGCGCCTCATCGAGCTTCTTGGCCTGGAAGGCGTTTTCCATCTGCCGCGCGGCAAGTGCAGAACGCGGCTGCACGAAACCACTGGTCACAAGCGCCCCAAAGAGGCCCAACCCAACACCTGCTTTCAACACTTCACGACGTTGCATGCTGCTTCTCCTTTGCCAACCAACCAGTTTGGAGTTACTCCACCGTAGCTCCGTTCACCACCCACTGAGCCAGTGCGCGGAGCTCCTCTTCTGAGAGCGCAGGGTGCGGAGGCATCGGGACGTTGCCCCACACACCCGCGCCACCATTTTTGATTTTCTTCGCCAAATAGTCAACCGCGTCGGGCTTCCCGGCATATTTCGCCGCGACATCCTTGTACGCGGGGCCGACAATCGCCTTGTCCACCCCGTGGCACGCCGTGCACCCTTTGAGCTTGGCGAGTTCGAGCATCGACTGCTGCTTCCCACTCGCTGTTTGCGACTCAGCTTTGGCCGCTTCCGAAATCTCCTTGCCGCGAACGGGACCGACGATCCGGTTCTGCTCCTTGAGGTTGCCGTGGGCGTCCCACGCAAACTCGGGGAGGTTCGATGCGATCACCACCTCTTTCTTACAATCTTTCATGCAGTTGCTGCCCTGCACGTCGGGTTTGCCGCCGTTGCCGATGCCACCTCCTTTCAGACCGGGCCCCCACGGCCACATGCCGTGGTCCCAGGTCATTCCGTTGCGGTTCGGCATGCGCTGCTGCACCTCCTTGATCGTCTCCTGATTGAGTTCGAAGTCGGCAGGGATGATCTCGGCAAGGTTGAGGAGGTAAGCAACGAGCGCATAGACCTCGTCCGATTTTAGCGACTTCGGCGAGGTCCACGGCATTGCCCGGTGGATGTAATCCCAAAGGGTAGAGACGGTGGCCACCTTCATCAGCGTGGTCCGCTGCGGGACTGACCCGGTCACGAGCGCCTTCACCCGTCCGGTTTGGATATCTTCCTGGGTCGTCCCACCAACCAGCGGGGTGAAGACCTCGTTCGACTCCGCAAAGTCACCGTGGCACATCGCGCACTTTTGCAGCCAGATCTTCTCCCCCTCTTCGGCCGTCCCACGGCCCGGAGGAAGACCGACGAAATCGGGGCGAACGTCGATATCCCACGCCTTCACTTCTGCCGGAGTGGCCGGCCGTCCGATCCCTTCATATTTTGCTGCAACGGCTGCACCACAAGCCACAGCGGCAGCCAACGCGATCAGAGATTTAGAGAACTTGGACATTGCTCACCTCGCCATTTTCACTGACCAGCCACGACTGGATTGCGTTGTTGTGGTAGATCGAACGGGTTCCGCGCACCTTGCGCAACTGCCCATAACTCGGCTGAATGTGGCCGGTCTCATCAACCGCGCGCGATTGCAGAATCGCCGGCTTGCCATCCCAAACCCAATCGATATTGAAGCGGGTGAGCGCTTTGGGAAGCACCGGCTGCTCGAGGCGGGCCTGCCGCCAGTTGATCCCGCCGTCGGTCGAGACATCGACGCGCACAATCTTGCCCCGTCCCGACCAGGCGAGGCCGGAGATGTTGTAAAATCCTTTATCAAGAAGGATCTGCCCGCCCGACGGGGTGGTGATCACCGACTTCACCTCTTGAAGCGAGGTGTACTGCCGGTGCAACCCATCGGGCATCAGATCGATGTAGTGCACCGCTTCGTCCTTCGTCCCGTAGGGTTTGTCCCCCACTTCGACGCGGCGCAGCCACTTCACCCAGCTGACCCCCTGCACCCCGGGAACGACCAGACGCAACGGGTAGCCGTTCTCTGGCCGGATCATTTCGCCATTCATCCCGTAGGCGACGAGGACTTCGCCCGATTCGACGAGCTCCATCGGGATCGTCCGCGTCATCGACGAACCGTCGGCCCCTTCAGCGAGGAGATAGCGCCCCTTCTTGAGGTCGGCGCCACACATCTCGAGAAGATCGATCAGGCGCACGCCGGTGAACTCGGAGCAGGAGAGCATCCCGTGGGTATATTGGACGGTGGGCACCGCGACGTTCGCCCACTCCATGCCGGTGTTGGCGCCACACTCGATGAAATGGATGCGCGACACCGACGGGAGACGCAGCAGGTCGTCCATCGTAAAGACCATTGGCGTCTTTACCAGGCCGTTGATCATGAAGCGGTGGCGGGTGGGGTCGATATCGTGCCACCCTTGGTGGTGGCGTTCAAAGTGCAGCCCCGACGCGGTGATGATCCCGAATGTCCCCTGAAGCGGGGTAAAAGCAACCGACGAGGCCGCCGTTTGCGTGAGCCCCGGGCTCTGCCGCCGGATCAACCCCGCCTCATATTTCGACGGGAGGCCGTACCCGCGGGTCGCGACGGGCATCCCGAGCGTGGTGCTCCACTCCGGGAGATTGAGAATGTTGGGATCCCCTTTGCCGGGGTCAACGGTCTCACCATAGGCATTGATCACTGGGGCGCTCGCGGCGAGCGCCGATGCGGTGGCAAACGCTTTGCGGATGAAATCGCGCCGCCCCTTTTTGATCGCTTCGATCTCCTCCGGCGACAGGAAGTTTTCCGGTGCCTTGCGAATCAAGCCGATCTTCGTCGCTAACTCTCGACTCATCGAACTCTCCATTGGCGAAAAAATTGATCTACGTCAAAATTTATTGTATCGTGAAATTGTGAAATGTCAAGACTAAAATCCTTGAGGAGGCGCAACCGCCTCCTCGCGCAACTCAATGGGAATAAAAGAAAATCATCAGCCGAACATCTCGGTAGTGATGTTGCGGTACCACGATTCGGCGTAGGCCGCCTCGCGACGCAATATCGCCTCTGGCGCATCAGCAGGGGTCAAACCACCCGCCTTCTCTTTGATTTCGCCGTCGACGAGTTCATAGATCCCCGCCACCGAAACCGCTTGATCACCAGTGACATAGCTATAGCAGGTGTTGGTATAGGCCGGCGTGAGCGGGTCTTTGCCGTTCAGTAGCAGCGCAACGGCCATCGCACAGACCTTCGCCTGACTGTTCGCCGCATAGGCGGACTTAGGCATCGCGCCGGCGATTGCCGCGTCGCCAATCACGTGAACCCCCGGGACGAGCTTCGATTCGAAGGTGTGCTGGTTCACCGGGCACCACCCCTTGTCGTCGGTGAGGTTCGCATCCTGCGCGATCTTGCCGGCTTTCTGCGGCGGGATGAGGTTGAGGACATCTGCCTTGAACTCGCCCGCATCCGATTTCACCGTTTTACTCGCGACATCGACCTTGAATTTCGTCCCCGCCATGTCGGGACCGAGCCGCTCGACGATGCCGGAGTAGTGCTTCTGCCAAGCAGCGGTAAAGAGCCCCTGCTTGGAGAATTTCTCTTTCGGATCGAGGATGATCAGCTTCGACTTCGGCTTATGCTGCTTGAGGTAGTTGGCGATCAAGCACGCCCGCTCGTAGGGCCCGGGGGGACAACGGTAAGGGTTCGGCGGCGCGACCATCACCACAAGCCCACCGTCTTTCATCTCTTGCAGCTGCTTGGCGAGGATCGCGGTCTGCTCACCCGCTTTCCAGGCGTGGGGGATCGTCTTTTCCGCCTCTTTGCTGTACCCTTCGATCCCCTCGTAGACGAGGTGGATCCCCGGCGAGACAATGCAGCGGTCGTAAGAGAACTTCTGGCCACCCGCCGTCACCACGGTCTTCGCCGCGCCGTCGATCGCGGTGACGGTATCGTGCACCACCTTGACGCCGCGCTTCGCGAGCCCCTCGTAAGTGTGGCGGATCGACTCGAGCGGCCGCAGCCCGCCAACCACCAGGTTACTGAAAAAGCAGGTGTAGTACTCTTTGTTCGGCTCGATCAGAGTCACTTCGATCGACGGGTCGTAGCGCCGCAGGTATTGGGCTGCCGTAGCCCCTCCTGCACCCCCACCGACGATCACCACCTTTTTCGCGGCGCCCAACGCCAACGAGGGGGCACCGACGACCCCGACCGCGGCGGCGGCACCCAACCCTTGCAAAAAAGTACGACGATGCATCCGATTCATGGCTACTCCTCCTCTCACTTCTGGCTCGCGTAGAAGTTGACGACCGCCTGGAGCCCATCCCGCCCCTCTTTTTCGAGCAACTCAGCCAGACGCTTCTTCATGTTGCTCTCTTTGTACTCGCGCTTCTCGGCAAGATAATCTTCAAGCTGATAGTGGAGGTAGGGCGACCACTGGCCGGCCAAAATCCCCGCTTCGGCGCTCGCTTTCCCTCCCTCTTCGTGACACTTCTCACAATAGCGCTCGTGGAGTTTCTTCCCTTTTTCGGCCAATTTGGCGTCGAACGGCTGCGCAAACCGCTGGAAGGGCTGCTTCGCGAAATACTCGGCCATCAGTTTGATCTGTTCGTCGCTGTACCCTTTCGCGATCCGCGGCATGATCGTTCCCGGCCGCTTCCCTTCGCGATAATCTTTCATCGCTTCGATGAAAATTTCCGGATTCATCCCGGCGATTGTCGGCGATGCCGGTCCATGGCTTGAACCATTAGGACCGTGGCAGCCCGCACAGGTGTTGCTCACTACCTGCGCGTAGTCGACCTCAACCGCGTGCGCCTGCGGCACGGCCGCAAAAGCGAGCGCCGCTGCCGCCCCCAACGCGACACCTTTCCAACGCTTCATCGTCTGCTCTCCTCTTGTTGCACAACACACCCCCCTTGGCGGGGTCCCTCAAAACGCCAACCGGAGAGTGTCCCCGATTGACTAGACCTTAGCGCAGCCCGCGCAACCACGCGGCGAGCTCCGTATGCCCGCGCTTTTCGGCTATCGTGATAGCATCGTCGCCATGGCGGGTGCGAACAGCGGGCGCAGCACCCCGCGCGACAAGCAACTTCACCAGATCGAGCCGCCCTGCATCAGCCGCGGCAATGAGCGGCGTAGCCCCCTCGACATCCTGGTGGTTGATATCGGCACCGCGTTCGAGGAGGAGTTCGGCAGTATGGAGATGTCCCTTGGCAGCAGCTAACATCAGTGGCGTTTCGCCTTCGTCATCGACGACATCGACCCGAGCCCCGTGGTCCAAAAGCCAATGGACCACATGCAGCCGCCCCGTCTCGGCGGCATAGTGGAGCGGCGCTTTGCCGTCGCGGTCACGCAAATCGATGTCTGCACCGCCGTTCACCAAGAGCTCGACCGCCCGCAGATCCCCTTTTGCCGCGGCCCGCATGAGCGGGGTCACCCCGTGACGGTCGCCACTATCGGGGTCGGCGCCGCGAGCAAGGAGCAGGCCAATCAGTTCGTGGTAGCCGCGTGCCGTGGCAATCCCGAGTGGCGTCTCCCCACTGCGCGTTTTGATATTGACACGCGCCCCCCGATCAATCAGGTAAGCGGCAACGTCGATCCGACCCGACTCGATCGCATAAAAGAGGGCGTTCCGGCCTACCGAGCACCGGGCATGGAGGTCAGCACCCGCCTCCAAAAGGGTTTTGACGGTGGCAAGGTCACCGCTCTCTGCCGCATACATCAACGGTGTTTGGCCGAACTCGCCTGTGGTTTTGGGGGAGACCCCTTGCGCAAGGAGCGCTCGTACCGTCTCGGCGTCCCCCAATTGTGCCGCTTCAAAGAGCGCCTTCTCGTCATGCGTGAGCGCGTGGACCACGGCGGAAGAAAGGAGTAAACCTCCGACTGCCAGTTTCAATAGGCGACGCTTCATCCCCCTCTCCCTCGATCCGACGATGCAAGCTCTCTCATTTTAGTCAACTCGCGCTCAAGATTGCGGCTCTTTGGGCAGACGATGGGCAATGCCTTGGTGGCAGTCGATACAGGTCTTTCCTTCCATTGGCGCGTTTTCGTGCTTGCGTCGCGCGGAGCGCCCCTGCGCTGCAAGATCCATGTCGGCAAACTCGTGGCAGGTACGGCATTCGCGGGAGTTGGTCTCCTTCATCCTCGCCCAGACGCGGTTCGCCATCATCCAGCGGTGCGCTTCGAACTTCTCCTGCGTGTCGATCGTACCGACGAGGTGGTGGTAGATGTCCTTGACCGCAACAATCTTCGCCGCAACTTTGGGAAAGAACTGTTTGGGGACATGGCAGTCGGCGCATTCGGCTTGAACACCGACCCGATTCTTGTAGTGGATCGTCTCCATCCACTCCGCCTTGTTCCACTGCATCGTGTGGCATGAAGTACAAAATTCGGTGGTGTTGGTGTATTCAAAAAAGGCGTTCACCGCCCCCAACGCGAGAACACCCGAGAGAAAGAGCCCGACGGCGAAGAACCACTTTTTCATCGTCACTCCAAACGGGGTTGAAAAACAAGTGTTTTACGGTTATGTACTTATGGATTCATTGTATAAGAATTTTGACCCCTGTCAAGAAAAAAAGCAGACGAATTATGCTGCGGTGCAAAATCGCGCAGTAGAGGGGGCTACCAACCGAGCTCAAAAAGCCACGTCCCCCCGAGCTGCGACCAGATGGCCGCGAGATAGGGCACGAGGGGTTCAGGGGGATTCGCGCGCGGCGCCCAGCAGAGTCTCGCCGCCCGATCCGGTTCGCAGCATTTCGGCACCCCTTGCCAACGGGTGAGGGTGAAGAGAAACTCGATGCGGTTGGTGTCGGACAAGCGGTGGATCGCCCCTAAAGGTTCGAGGTCCCCTGGGGCCACCGCAATCCCCAACTCCTCCGCGAGCTCCCGGCATGCGGCAGCGCGGAGCGACTCACCCGGTTCGACGTGCCCGCCCGGCAAGCTCCAGAAGCCGTCGAAAAAACCAGTGCCGGCACGAAGCTGAAAAAGGACCTTCCCCCCCGGGTCGCTGAGTACCACCTGAACCGCCGTAGGGATCCCCGCGCGGGGAGCATGCGACGCCATTACCGGCTTCCAGTGCTGCCAAAGCCACCCTCGCCGCGTGTGGTCGGCGCAAAGGACTCCACCACCTCAAAGGCGACTTGGACCACCGGCACGACGACGAGCTGGGCGATGCGCATCAACGGCTCGATCGTGATCGGGTTGGCGCCACGGTTCCAGAGCGACACCATGATCTCCCCTTGGTAATCGGAGTCGATCAACCCCACAAGGTTACCCAACACCAGACCGCTTTTATGGCCCAACCCCGAGCGCGGCAGAATCATCGCCGCAAGCGTTGGATCGGCGAGGTGGATCGCGATCCCGGTCGGGATGAGCTCGGTCGCCCCGGGCGCAAGGGTGATCGGTTGCGCGATCGCAGCACGCAAGTCGAGCCCTGCCGCCCCCTCTGACGCGTAATGGGGGGGATGGGCGCGAATCCGTTCGTCGAGGAAGTGAATGGCGACTTTAGGGCGTTGCGCAGTCACGTACTGCTCCTTCACTTGAAGCCGACAACAGCGATCGCAGGTGGGCGAGAATCCCCCACGCTACTTCTGTCTTATCTCCAGGGGGCAAGGGGTGACGGCCGGCGGCGTCGTAGAGGACCACCCGGGTGCGGTCGTGGCCGAGCGCTTCATGTGCAAGGTTGCCGACCACCAGGGCAAGCCCCTTGCGCTGCCGCTTCTCTTCGGCATAGCGATCGAGCGCCTCGCTCTCAGCAGCAAAGCCGACACAGAGGGGGCCATTGGGGAGCGCCGCCACCTCGGCGAGAATATCGGGGTTGCGCACCAGCGTGAGCGTCAGCCGCTCGGCACTCTTTTTGATCTTCTGGGGCGCCTCCCGCTCTGGGCGGTAGTCGGCAACCGCCGCGACCCCGACGAAGAGGTCCGCCCCTGGGGCATGGACAAGCGCCGCGTCACGCATCTCCAACGCCGTCTGGACGTCGATTCGCCGCACCCCCCACGGCGTTGCGAGCGACGAAGGACCAGCGATCAAGACCACCTCAGCGCCCGCCATCGCAAAGGCTTCGGCAAGGGCAAATCCCATCTTGCCGGAGCTCAAGTTGGTGAGCACCCGCACCGGGTCGAGCGGTTCCTGCGTCGGTCCGGCAGTGAGGACGACCCGTTTGCCACGGAACCACTTGGGGGCGAGTTGGGCCTCGATCGCGCGGACGATCTCCGCTGCTTCGATCATCCGCCCCTCCCCCACTTCGCCGCACGCTTGCGCCCCTGAGGCCGGGCCCCACACCTCAGCGCCGTCCTCACGAACCTGCGCGAGGTTGCGCTGCGTCGCGGGGTGACTCCACATCGCACGATTCATGGCCGGCACCACCGCCAGGGGGCAATCGCGCGCGAGCGCCAAAGCGCTCACCAGGTCGTCGGCCCGCCCCTGCGCCAGGCGCGCGAGGGCATCGGCCGTCGCCGGCGCAACGACCATTAACGCCGCGCCCCGCGTAAGGTCGATATGGGCCATCGCATCGTCCGCTTCGCCCCCCCAGAGGTCGTGCCAGACGCGTCGTCCTGAGAGCGCTTGAAAGGTGAGCGGTGTGACAAAGCGGGTCGCCGCTTCACTCATCACGACGTCCACAACCGCCCCGCGCTCGACCAGCCGCCGCACCACTTCGCAGACCTTGTACGCGGCAATGCCGCCCGTCACGGCGACGACGATCCGTTTTCCACGGACAAAGGGGGGCGCAGGATGCCCCTCTGGAGCGCTTGCGGTAAGATTACCAAGTTCTGCCATTTTTCTGCTTTCAATGTCGATCAACGATTGGCCCGAACTCGAGCGCCCGCGGGAGAAGTTACTCGCCAAAGGGGCGCAGCACCTCAGCGACGCCGAGCTTTTGGCGATTTTCCTACGGGTTGGCGTCCGCGGCAAGAGCGCGGTTGATCTGGCGCGGGAGCTCCTCACCACCTTTGGCGACATCGCGTCGCTGATTCACAGCGAACCCGCGGCGTTGGCGCAACTTCCCGGTGTAGGGCCGGCGAAGACGGCGCAGCTCCTTGCGGCGGTCGAGCTCGCACGGCGAGTGCTCTGGCAGGAGGCGCGCCAAACCCCCGCGTTTGAGAAACCCCAAGCAGTCAAGGAGTGGTTGCGGCTGCAGATTGGCGGACTCCCCCACGAACTTTTTTTGGTGCTGCTGCTGGACCAGCGTCACCGTCTGATCCGCAGCGAACCCCTCTTTCGCGGCACCACCCATGAGGCGACCGTCTATCCGCGCGAAGTCGCCAAACTGGCTTTGAGCGCCAACGCGAGCGCGGTGATCATCGCGCACAACCATCCGAGCGGCTTTGAGGAGCCGAGTCGCGAAGATCTCGCGATCACCGAACGGGTCGCACGGGCGCTGGAGCTGATCGATGTGCGGCTCCTCGACCACTTCATCGTCACGCGCCACACCACCGTCTCGTTTGTCGAGCGGGGGCTTTTTACCGCGCGGTGACCCCGCGACGATTGCGTCCGCCGAGTGCTATTCCCCCTTGGCCTCTCTCTTGCCGACGAAGGCGACGGGAAAGGTCGTCCCTTGGCGAGCACGGCGGCGACGGGCGTTTTCGTAGTCGGGAATCTCATTCTCGAGCTCCGCCGCCTGAGCGAGCTTCTGAATCAAAACCTGCACCGGCAGCTCGAACCACTCCTCGTTGACCCACGTCGGGATGAAACTCAATTCGGCAACGCCAGGAGGAACATCACTGGGCAGCAGGCGCTCATGGGCTGCGTAGGCGGAGGTAAAGAACGGGCCCGAAATGAAGACGAGCTCCCAGCCAGTCTCGTCGTTGGGTTGAATGATGAAGATCTTCGCCCCTTCGGCGCGTACCTCTTCGTCGTCGGCGACATCGGGAAAGACGGGGACAGCGCAGAAGACCGGTTGCAACTCATTTTCCACGTAGCGGACGGCATGCACGAACGGCAACCGCCCCAGCTCATCGACGGGGTACATCTTGTCTCTCCACTGGACACAATAGAATAATCACCGTACCATAGCTTGGGGCTCCCGTTGCTACCAACTAACGGTCACTCCCCCTTACCCAAAAGGGTACTATCGTTTTTCCCCTTTGGGAATTGATTGGCAATCAAAATCTGCTTATGATCGTGTGACCATTGCACTGACGGTTTTTTTTCATATCTAGGAGGAAAGTGATGAACTTCGATCAGGAACTCGACGCCCGCGGTCTCAACTGCCCGATGCCGATCGTCAAAACGAAAAAGACCCTCTCGGGAATGGCCTCGGGGCAGATTCTCAAGGTGATCGCGACCGACCCGGGCTCGGTCAAGGATATGGAGGCGTTCGCCAAACAGACCGGGAACCAGCTGGTCGAGAGCGGGCAAGAGGGGAATGCCTACGTCTTCTACCTCAAAAAGGCCTAGTCTATCCCCTGGTGGGTAGCCCACTTCACCGCCCCCTTTCTCGGGAGAGGGGGCTTTTTTAGGAGTCGCTTATGAGCAAGAAATTGGCGATGATCGCCTCGAAGGGGACCCTCGATTGGGCCTACCCCCCTTTCATCCTCGCTTCGACTGCAGCCTCGCTCGGTTATGAGGTGGCGATCTTCTTTACCTTCTACGGGCTGCAACTCCTCAAAAAAGATCTCAGCGAAATCCGCGTGAGCCCCTTGGCGAACCCCGCGATGCCGATGCCTGTCCCGATGCCCGTGCTGGTCCAAGCCCTCCCGGGGATGGAGGCGATGGCGACGACGATGATGAAGAGCATGATCAAGAAGAAAGGGGTGGCGTCGCTTGAGGAGCTGCGCGCCCTCTGTCAGGAGCTCGAGGTGCGCTTCATCGCCTGTCAGATGACCGTCGAACTCTTCGACATGAACCCGAAGCGCGACTTCATCGACGGCATCGAGTATGGCGGCGCTGCGACCTTTTTTGAATTTGCTGGGGAAGCGGACATCACCCTCTTCATCTGACCCCCCGACCGGAGAGCACCCCTATGGAATGGACGATCCACCACACCGTTCTCACTGGCGCACTGGGCGCAGGAGTCACCGTCGGAGTTGTGGCTGCGCGGAGCCACTTTTGCACGATGGGGGCCGTTTCAGACTGGATCAACATGGGGGAGCTCTCCCGCCTCCGCTCCTGGTTTCTCGCGATTGCGGTGGCGATCGTCGCAACCCTCCTCCTCGAGCGCTTCCAGGGGGTCAATCTCGACGAAGGGGTCTTCCCCCCCTACCGCAACGGCCAATTCAACTGGCTTCGCCATCTCCTCGGCGGCCTCCTCTTCGGCGTCGGCATGACGATCGCCGGTGGCTGCGGCAACAAGACCGCGGTCCGCATCGGCGGCGGGAACCTCAAATCGGTGGTGGTTCTAGCAATCATCGCGGCGACCTCCTACGCGCTCGTCTGGGGCGGAGGCTATGCGACGCTGATTGAACCCTGGGTCGGCCGCGCCACCGTCACCCTCTCCTCAGGGTCACAAGAGCTTGGGCAGCTCCTCACTGGCCAGAAGGGGGTCGCCCACGACCTGATCGCGCTCCTCGTTGCGGCGCTCTTTCTCCTCTTCGCCGTGAAGGACCGAGAGTTCCGCGCCAACCGCGAGCTCGGCGCCGCGGGGGTGATCATCGGCCTTGCCGTCGCCTTTCTCTGGTGGCTCACGGGGAGCAGCACGACCGGAAGCAGCTGGCGCGAGTACGCCGAATTTGCCGATGTGACCCCCAGCCGGGTCAATACACAGTCGATGACCTTCATTGCGCCAGCGGGGGACCTGCTCCACTACCTGACCGCCCCCTCTGAGCTGCAGCGCATCAATGTCGGCATCATGGTGCTTGTCGGGGTGATCGTCGGCTCTTTTCTCTACGCGATCGCGAGCCGCACTTTCCGCGTCGAGTGGTTTGCCAACCGCGCCGATTTCATCAACCATGTCGTCGGCGCGGTGTTGATGGGGGTCGGCGGCGTGATGGGGATGGGGTGCACCTTTGGGCAAGGGATCACCGGTGTCTCGACGCTCGCGTTGGGTTCGTTCCTCACGCTTGCCGGCATCATCCTCGGCAGCGCCGCGATGATGAAATACCTCTACTGGAAAATGATGAACGAGTAACCCGTGGTCCCGACCCGCGAAGAGCTGAGCCGCTACCTTGCGCCGATCCGGCAGTGCGCCCCTTTCGCGTACTGTGGGTTGACCCCCGAACGGCTGGTCGTCGAGGTCGCCGATCCGCTCAAGCTCACACGGTGCGAGATCGACGCCCTCGCTGCACGCCTGGCTCGCTACCGTTTCGCCTTCTACTCCTGCCGCCAACCGGTGACGCTCGCTACTGCCAAAGCGTGGGTTCGCTCGGTGGGAGCTGTTTTTGGCCTTGCGACGCTCGACGACAATCTCCTGAGCGACGATGACGGCATTACCCCCATCACCGTCCATCACGAGGGGGAGCGGGCGCACTACATCCCCTACACTGATCGCCCGATCCAGTGGCATACCGACGGCTACTACAACCCGCCGGAGCGGACCGTCCGGAGTCTGATGCTCCACGCGCTGCGCCCCGCCCTTTCAGGCGGTGAGAATCGCCTGCTCGATCCGCGCATCGCGCTCTGGCTGCTCTTTGACCAAGACCCTGAACTCGCACTCGCCCTCTTCGAGCCCGACGCGATGACGATTCCCCCTGGGCGAGACTATGACGGTAACCCACGCGGCGCGTCGGTCGGGCCGGTCTTCCGCTTCGAGCGGTTACCCGACGGCGGCGTTGCGCTCATTACCCGCTACACCGCACGGAAACGCAACGTCGTCTGGGCCGATCGACCCAACGTCCAAGCCGCGAAAGAGGCCCTCTTTGCCCTCTTGGAGGACGCCGACAACGCTTACGTGGTTACCGCCCGGCTCGAAGCGGGGATGGGATTGATCGGAGACAACATCCTCCACACCCGCGAACCGTTCCGCGATAGCCCCGACCCCGAGGCGCGCCGCCTGTTGTTGCGGGCGCGTTTTCTCGAGCGCATCACCCTCCCTTGAGCAATTTCCCTCATCCGCAGGAATAAAAAAGCCCGCACGAGTCAAGCGCGGGCGACAACTCCAAAAGAGGAAGGGTACGCGACTTAGCCGACCGACTGGTAGTAGAGGTTTTGCGGGTGCTTCGCTTCGGCAAAGAAGTACCACCGTTCCGCGAGCAAGCCACCGTAGTGGATGACGAAGACAATGAGCGCCGGCGCACCCAAGGCAACGAGGAGGAGCGGGATCACGAACCCGGCAAGGAGCGCAGCCCAGCGAATCTGGCCAACCCGCTCCTCGCTCTGCCCGTGGAAAAACTCCCGGGTGTTGAACGACCCCGCCATCGCCCCCTGCCCGATCTGGCGAATGCGCGTGTGGTGAACGTTGAGCGCACGGCCGAGCGACAACGGAGGAAGGCGAAGGTTGCGCCAGACGGTGTAGCCGCGGGTCGCGAGCGCGACAGCGAGCAACCCCAACGCGACCCGGGAGAAGCGTTCAACCGCGTCAGGCGCCCACCACGCAGCAAGCGCCTCCGCGAGGAGCGCGCCGGACGAAAGCCCGATCACGATGAAATTGATCACCGTGAGCGGGTGGGACCATTCGCGCAAGATCTTGATCGCGGCGTAGATCATTCCGGTGCAGACGTAGAGTGCCAGTGCAGCGAGCGCGGCGACACCACCAAGTAGAAGGTTCGGTTGGCCACTCACCGCAACGCCGACGGTCCAGAAAAAGACAAGGATCCCAAAGAGCGGCAACGCAATCACCTCGCGCGACAGCCACGAGGTCCGCCAGCGGGTTGCAGCACGCCACGCCCGTTCGGGATGACCCAAATGGAAGAACGAGGCGAAAAGCCCCGCCGCGAGGAGCACCATCGTGACCACCCCGGCAGCGATCAGATAGGCGGGCGGTAGCATCCATCCAGCAAGAAGCGCGGCAAAGAGCACCAGAAAGAGCCCCTGCCCCGCACCGACCAACGTGGTGAGAAAGATCACAGAGAAGGCGGGACGCATTGTTTACAACTCCTCAGTAATGGGGGAAAGCCCTTGTTGGTATGGGGCGGTCGTCAGCTCATTGGGGAAATGGACCCGCTCGACCTGCTCCTCGCTGATCGGGATCTCACTCTTACGCCGCGGCAGGTAGTGGTTCGCGGGTCTCGCCCCCAGTTCCGGCATCAGCTGGAACCCCCCCTGCTCGCGGATGAGGCGCGACACCTCCGAATCGGGATCGTGGATGTCGCCAAAGATCCGCGCGTTGGCAGGACAGGCGAGGACACAGCTCGGCTTACGCCGCTCTTCTGGGAGCGACGTATCATAGAGGCGATCGACGCAGAGGGTGCATTTGGTCATCACCTTACGCGCTTCGTCATACTCCCGCGCGCCATAAGGGCAGGCCCACGAACAATATTTGCAGCCGATGCATTTGTCGTAGTCGACGAGGACGATCCCGTCCTCCTCGCGCTTGTAGGAGGCGCCCGTCGGGCAGACTGGAACGCACGGGGCCTCTTCGCAGTGCATGCACGATTTCGGCAGATAGACCGTCTCCGTCCCCGGGTAGGTGCCCACCTCATAGTGGAGGATGCGGTTGAAAAAGGTGCCCGTCGGGTCGGCCTCGTAGGGGTTGAGGTCGGCGAGTGGCCCGGCGCTCCCCGACGTATTCCACTGCTTGCAGTTGGTGACACAAGCGTGGCACCCGACACAGACGTTGAGATCGATCACTAAGGCAAACTGGGTCACGATTCGACTCCTTTCGCGGTCAGCGCCCCCACGGGCGATTCGATCTGCGGCCAGACGCGCGCCGCCTCTTCAGCAGCAACCACCACCGGATAGGCGATGAGGTGTTCGGGGCGCTTCGCCAAACCGGGGATCGAATCGGGCATCGGCGGGAACTGCGGCCAGCTCTGTTTCGGCTCGCCGGCCCCGGCAGGATAGATCCGCACCCGGACGTCGTACCACGCGGCCTGGCCAGTGATCGGATCGGAATTGGAGAGGGTCTGCTCGCCAAAGGGGAGCTCTTCAGTGATCAGGTGGTTGAGGAGAAACCCTTGCTGGCTCTCGTTGGCGTCGGGTGCGAGGTTCCACGCGCCGGCCGCCTTGCCAATCGCGTTCCACGTCCACACCGTACCCGGCTCGACCGCCTCGCTGGTGCGACAGAGGCAGCGGACTTTCCCCCAGCGGGACTCGACCCACATCCACTCGCCGTCTTTGACCCCGGCCGCCTGCGCGGTTTGAGGATGGACGTAGAGGAAGTTGTAGGTGTGGATCTGGCGCAACCACGCGTTTTGCGAATCCCACGAGTGGTACATCGCCATCGGGCGTTGCGTCACCGCCCGCAAAGGGTAACGGGTGGGGTCGGTATGGGCGTCTTCGAGCGGTTCGCTCCAGAAGGGAAGCGGCGCGAAATGGCGGCGAATCCGCTCCCGGAGCGCCTCCGGTGGCTGGCGGCCGGGACGGCGCCCTTCCGCGGCGAGGCGAAAGCGCTGCAGAATCTCGGAGTAGAGATGGATCACGATCGGGTCGAAATCGCGCCGCAACCCGACCTCTTGCGCCCATTTCAGATAGTCGCGGTTCCAGTTGCGCATGTAGCGCAACCCCGGCGGGAGTTCGTAGTGAAAGAAGCAGCCGTGCTCTTCGTACCGCTTCCACTGTTCGGGGTTGGGTTCACCGCGCAAGGCGAGCTGCCCATCTCTTCCCCGCCAGCCGGCAAGAAAACCGATCCCAGAGTTCGGCGCGGTCTGGAAGTTGACGATAAAGTCCGGGTAATTCTTGTACTTGCGCGACCCGTCGGGGTTAGTGAAGGCGTTCAGCTTCAGGCGCGAGCCGAGTTCGATCAACACCTCCTGGAACGGCAACGTCCCCGGTGGGGGGGGAATAACCGGCACGCGACACGAATCGACCGGGCCGTCGAATTCGGAGATCGGGCGATCGAGCATCGAGAGACAGTCGAACCGCTCGAGGTAGGTGCAGTCGGGCAGCACCAGGTCGGCAAAAGCGACCGTTTCGGAGTAGAAGGCGTCGCAGACCACGAGGAACGGAATCTTGTACTCGCCGTCGTCCCGCTTGTCGGTGAGCATCTTGCGCACCGCGCTCGTGTTCATGCTCGAGTTCCACGCCATGTTGGCCATGAAGAGAAGCAGGGTGTCGATCGGGTAGGGATCCCCCCGCCAGGCGTTGGTGATCACATTGTGCATCAACCCGTGGGCCGACAAGGGGTGCTCCCACGAGAACCCCTTGTCGAGCCGCAGCGGCCTTCCCGATTCATCGACCGCGAGATCTTCAGGAAACTCGATCCACCCGAGCGGTGCCCCTTTGAGCGGTTGGTTGGGTTGCACCGCCTCTGGCCCCTTGGGCGGACGGGCGTTCGGCGGGACCGCCCGCGGGTAGGGGGCACGGTGGCGAAACCCCCCTGGGCGATCGATCGTCCCGAGGAGCGACATCAGAAGCGCCAACGCCCGAATCGTCTGAAAGCCGTTCGAGTGGGCGGCAAGGCCGCGCATCGCATGAAAGGCGACAGGGCGGCCGATCACCCGGTCGTGCTTCCGCCCCCACCAGTCGGTCCACGCAATCGGGAGTTCGATCTGGAAGTCCCGAGCAACGACCCCCATCTCGTGGGCGAGCCGGACGATCCGCTCTGCAGGGATCCCGGTGATCGCGCTCGCCCATTCGGGGGTACACTCTTGAAGCGACTCCACGAGGAGCTGGAACGCCGGTTTCACCCGCCGGCCATCAGGGAGCTGCCGCTCTCCCTCGAGGAGCGGCACCGCACCCGGGGTATGGTCGGGCACCCAGCGCTCGGTCACCGTATCCCACCACGAAAAGTTGTGGGGTCGGAGCGGATTGATCGGGTCGCCTTCCGGGTGGCGGACGAGGAGCCCCTCCTCGGCGGAGCCAGGCGTGACATCGACGAGAAAACCGCCATTGGTGTAATCGGCAACGAAGGAGCGGTCGTAGAGGTTCTTCGCGATCAACTCCCGCATCAACGCCAAAAAGAGGGCGCCGTCGGTTCCCGGCCGAATCGGAATCCACTCGTCGGCAATCGCCGCATAGCCGGTGCGGATCGGGTTGATCGCGATGAACCGCCCACCCCGCCGCTTGAACGCGGCGATGTGGCGCTTGAGCGGGTTCGAGTGGTGGTCTTCGGCGGTGCCGATCATGATGAAGAGTTTTGCCTTCTCCAGATCTGGCCCGCCGAACTCCCAGAAGGAGCCTCCGATCGTGTAGATCATTCCAGCAGCCATATTCACCGAACAGAAGCCCCCATGGGCAGCGTAGTTGGGGGTACCGAACTCGCGGGCAAAGAGGCCGGTGAGCGCCTGCATCTGATCGCGTCCAGTGAAGAGCGCGAACTGTTTGGGGTCGGTGGCGCGAATTTTCGCCAACCGTTCGGTGAGGATCGTGAACGCCTCCTCCCAGCTGATCGCCTCAAACGCCCCCTCCCCTCGCTCCGCGCCCGGTTTGCGGCGCAACGGCTGCGTCAGACGCGCCGGGGAGTACTCCTTCATGATCCCCGAGCCCCCTTTGGCACAGATTACGCCCGCATTGAGGGGATGGTCGGGGTTCCCCTCGATGTAGCGTACCTTGCCGTCCTTCACATGGACCCGGATGCCGCAGCGGCAGGCACACATGTAACAGGTGGTCTCTTTCACCCCGTCGCGGATGGTGTGGGCAAGATAGTCTTCGTCGATCGCGTTCATCGTATCCCCCAAATCGTCGGATTATGCTATTCTATTTTCAATGTATCTATATTACTATTACCCCATAATGGAACAGGTGGGGGATCCTTTTTCTACCCATTCGGGTAACTCCACCTGGCCAAAGGAGTAGGAGATGGTCGAGCGCGAAGTGGGCCGATTCGCCACTACCCCCCCTCCAGCGGGTTGGGAGCCTTTCTTGCAGATGATCGCGTCGCTCACCGGCGCAACGGGGGCACTCCTTCGCGCGTGGGACATGCAAACGGCGAGTGTCGCTTTTGTCGCCGCAGTGGGGCTCGACCGCGAGGCGATCGCGCAGGAACGAGAAACCCCCCTTTGCGGTGTCTGCCTCGAGGCGATCGACCGCGACCAGATCTGCACCACTTCCGACAACTGCCTCCTTGCCCACCGCGACTCCTCCCCCTTTCTTTCGCCCCAGCAGGGAGAACCGACACTCGTATCGGTCCCGCTCGACCACCAGGGAAAACCGATCGGCGTGCTCAACCTCTTCTTTTGCAACCAGCGTCCGACCGATCCGCTCCTGCAGATCCTTCGTCCCCTTGGACTTCTTCTGGCGCTTACGCTGGAGAACGAGCGTCTCAAAGAGGAGCAGGTTCGCACATGGAACATCCGCCTGCAACATCTCGTTGCCGGAGAACTCCACGACGGCCTTGCACAACAACTGAGCTACGCGCGGATGGCGCTGCGGGTGGCGAACAACGCCTTTGCCGAGCGTTTGAATCCTACCGAAGCCCGCAGCTCGTCCCCCCCATCAGAGTGGTCGGCGCTGCTGGAGCGCTACCGTGAGGTCGAGCAGCTCATCGCCTCGCTTCATCAGGAGGTGCGCCATCTGATCCGCTCTTTTGCCTGCGACGACGCTGCCCACCACGTCCTCACCTGGTCGCAACTCTTTGCCGAATTCCGCGCCCACAACCCGGAGTGCACCCTCGAGGTCGCGATCGACCCGGAAGCGCTCCCCTCGACCACCTTCATCACCGAGCAGCTCGCGCGCATCATCCAAGAGGCGCTCAACAATATCGAGAAGCACGCCCACGCCACCCACGTCTCCGTTACCCTTTCCCGCCACCATGATCAGGTCGTCCTGACGATCGAGGACAACGGCCAAGGATTTGAGCCCGAAGTGACCTCTAGCCACTCGTCCGCTTTTGGCTTAAGATTGATGGCGAACCGCGTCGCGCTCCTTGGCGGAACGTGGCACGTCGCCTCTGTTCCCGAGCAAGGGACGAAGATCGAAGTCGCGATTCCCTTACCCCATTTGAGAGCGAGCCATGAGTAACCCGACTCCCCGCGTCATCCTGGTTGAAGACCACGCCTTGTGCCGAAAGGGGCTCGAAGATCTCCTGCAATCGCCCGCAGGTCAGATGAAGGTGGTCCTCTCTACTCCCGATTACGACACGGCCCTGCGGCAGGTCGCCACCCACCAGCCCGAGCTCGTTCTGGTCGATGTCCGCATCGGCGAACGCAGTGGCATCGAGTTCGTCCGCGAGGCCAAACCCCTTGCCCTTCAATCCCATTTCGTGATTCTCACGATGAGCGACTCGGCTGATGACCTCGCCGAGGCAATTCGCTTAGGGGTTCAAGGATACCTCCTCAAGGATATGGACCCCGACGATCTCCTCGCGTCGCTCCGTCGAACCTTGCGCGGCGAATTGGTCGTCGCGCCGGCGATGGTCGACAAATTATCCTTTTTGCTGCGCCCGCAGAATTTGGCGAGCAAAAACGAGCTCGATGCGCTCACAGGGCGGGAACGCGAAATTCTCAGTTTCGTCGCGATGGGGATGAGCAACAAACAGATCGCGCGGGAGCTCAACATCTCGCCCGATACGGTCAAACTCCACGTTCGCCACATTCTTGCCAAACTCAACCTCCCTTCCCGCGTGGCTGCCGCTGTTTTCGCTGTCGAAAAGCAGCTGGTCGACAAACCGGCGCAGAAAGGGCACTGATCGGGGAACAAGCGTCAGCGCGGGAGAAGCGCCCCGGCGGTCTCACTCTTCTCTTCGTCCAGATGCTCCCGGGCCTTCGCCAGCAGAAGCGACCGGCACCGCACCGCCTCGCCGACAAAGACGATCGACGGAGCGCCAACGCCAACCGCATCGGCCAGGGTGGGCAACGTTTCAAGTGTCCCGGTGACCACCTTTTGTTCGGGTGTCGTCGCCTTTTGCACAATCGCCGCCGGGGTCAGCGGGTCCCGTCCGTGGGCGATCAGCCGTTGGCAGAGAAGCGGCAGGTTGTGTCGCCCCATGTAGAAGGCCACCGTCAAATAGGGAGAAGCGAGCGTCGACCAATCGATCTCGTCGTCGTCACGGCCGTTGTGGCTGTGGCCGGTGACAAAGATACAGGCGTGGGAAAAATAACGATGGGTGAGCGGAATGCCGCTGTAGGCCGCGGCACCAACCGCCGCCGTGATTCCCGGAACAACCTGGAAAGGAATCCCCTCTCGAGCGAGCGCCTCTGCCTCCTCACCCCCTCGGCCAAAGATATAGGGGTCACCCGCTTTGAGCCGCACCACTCGCCGTCCTGAACGGGCGAGCGCCAAGAGAAGCGCAATTGTCTCCTCCTGGCGCATGTGGTGGCGATTGCGCTCCTTCCCGACAAAGATCCGCTCGGCAGTAGGAGGAAGGAGTGCAAGGATCTCGGCCGAGACCAGGTTGTCGTAGAGGACCGTCTCAGCCTGCGAGAGGATCGCAAGGGCCCGAACCGTCAACAAACCCGGGTCGCCCGGCCCCGCGCCGACGAGCGCCACCTCCCCCGGGTGGAGGGGATAGCGGGAGATCCATTCAGCCAGGGTATTCATACCACCTCCTCGATAAGTGGCACTGCTCGCGCAGCTGGAGAAGTATCGCTCCACGTTGCGCACCAGGCCGCGACCCAAGACCAGGTGGCTAGCGAGCGCAGGTGGGCGTAACCCGCAAGAACGTTATGCCACACCACACCATCGTGGTCACCATCGATCCCAAACCCCCGCTTCACCGTCCAGGCAAAGCGCGGTGGCGCCGTGTCGAGCCAGTGCAAACGCGAGTGGTGAAACTCGTGGGCACGCACCACTGGGGGGACCGCCGACCATGAGTGGTCTGCGGTCGCCACCAGGTGGACGTAGCCCCGCCCGACCGCTTTCGCCTCCATCGCCACCTCGGCGGGAAGAACCCCGCACATCGAATGGGCGCGACCGTCGAACCCGACCAGCCGTTCGCAGAGATACATCAAACCGCCACACTCGGCATAGATGGGAAGGCCATCACGTGCCGCAGCGGCAATCTCCCGCCGCAGCCGTTGATTCTCAGCCAAAGCGGCGGCCGCCATTTCGGGGAAACCTCCCCCGAGCCACAGCGCGTTGCACTGCGGCGGCAGGCGCGCGTAGCTTAGGGTATCGAACGGAACCAGTTCGACCCCCAAGGTAGCAAACGCTTCCCAGTCGTCAGGGTAGTAGAAGTGGAAAGCGCGGTCGAGCGCGACGGCAACCCGGCGGCGACGGGAACTCCTCGTTCCCTCACCCAGGCGAAGAAGGGTCGGGTAAGAAGATTTAAGGTCGGATGCCGCAACAGCCGGTTCGGCCGATTTTCCCCGATCCACTGAGGGACGCAATTCAGCTCCTGGGCGCTCGCCCTCTGCTTTCTCTTCAGGCAACGCGATCGCAGCAAGAAGCGCCGCGAGGTCAACCCCGGCAACGACCCATTCACGCAAAGCGGCGATCAGCGCTTCTGCCCGCTCCTCTTCTGCGGCAGGAACCAACCCGAGATGGCGCTCGTCAACCCAAGGGGTATTCAGCCGGGGAAGAACACCCAGAACCGGAAAGGGGAGGGTCGCTTCGATCGATGCACGCAACTTCGCTTCGTGGCGCGCGCTCGCGACCCGGTTGAGAATCACCCCCGCAATCGGCAACTCGGGGTCGAAGTGGGCGAGACCAAGCAGGAGCGCCGCCGCAGTCCGCGTCACCCCCTGCGCGTCGAACACTAAGACGACAGGAAGGCGCAACGCTTTGGCGATCGCCGCGTTGCTGTCACTCCCCTCTTTGTCCATGCCGTCAAAGAGCCCCATATTTCCTTCGACGAGCGCGACGTCCGCCTCATGGGCACGCTTTGCGAAGCGCTCGCGAACCACAGAAAGCGGTTCGAGGTAGGGATCGAGCGAATAACAGGGGGCGCCGCTCGCCGCCGCAAGCCAGGAGGGATCGATGAAATCGGGCCCCTTCTTGAAGGTCTGGACGCGGTGGCCCTGTGACGTGAGCGCCGCGGTAAGGCCCACTGCAACCGACGTCTTCCCCGAGGATTGCCGCGCAGCCGAAAGGTAACACCCGTAGCGCATCGTCTTCTCCTCGAAAAGGGCCGGCTACCCGTGGGCTTACGTTGGCGGCTTATGGACGCGCACGAACCGGCGTGAACGGCCAGACCCGCACCCCAACGGTAAAGATCAGCAACGACAACCCGACCCCGCCACACGCCAAGAACCACTCCGGCCAGCGGGGAAGATAGGAGGCGACTCGCCCGTCGTCGAAGCCACTCGCGACCACGGTATAACCGACAAAAGGCTGTAAGGGGTAGGCCTGCCCCCCGATGATGAAGAGGTAGAGAAAGGCAAAGGCGCCGACGACGGTCGCGACCGCGGCCCAACGGATGCGCAAGCGGGGATTGCCGCCGGTCGTGAGGGTCAGGTAGAGGGGCAACACGGTGCCAACCGCGACAAACCCGAGCCAAAAGAGAACGGGATAGATCCCCCCTTCAAAGAGGATGAAACGGACAAAGGCGTCGTTACGGGAAAAGTAGGCGTAGGTGAGCTGCCAGAGGAGGACAAAGTAGAGTGCGGCAGCGAGGAACACGGCGAAGAGGCGCTGCGCCCGCGCAAAAAGCGCCTCGTCGAGAACCACCGCGTCAGGCTCGGCGAACCAACGACCCAAGAATTCCTGCGCCAACAGAAAGAGCGCCCACCCCCAAGCGAACGAGAGCGCGAGGAACATCGGCGCCATCAACGCCGTTCCGTACCCTTCCCGGCCGACGAGAAAACCGAAGATGAGGCCGGTACCGCTCGTGAGAATCAATCGCCAGAGAAAGACCACCATCCCTGCAGCCGAACCGTAGCGCTTACCCTGGCGATCGAACATCGACCAGAGGTAAAACAGGATCGCCACCATCAAGCCGGTATAGAGAAAGACGTTCCAGGCAAACATCGAGGTGAAATTGAAGTGGGTCATCGCCACCACGAGGCGGTCGGGTTTTCCCAAATCGAGGACGAGGACCGCAAGCCCGCCGACGAGCAGCGCAATCGAGAGCCAAGCGGCCATCGGCGCGTAGGGCTTGTAGTCGCTTTTGCCGAAAACCGAGGCGATCGACGCGACGTTGAGCACCCCCGACGCAGCGACAATCAGAAAGATCGCCGCGACATGGGGGAGCCCCCAGACGATATGCTGGCTCATTCCGGTGATCCCGTGCCCCGAATGTTCAAGGGCAAAAAAGGCGGTGGCGCCGAGCAACACCAAGAGGAGCGCGCCGCCCGCGACACGGTAAAAGATGGAATCGTGCCGCCGCCCATCCAATGACCACCATTGCACACTACTCATCGCTCACACTCCATGAACCCGGACAGAGGGGTCGAGACGAAGATCGGGCCGTAGCGCCCCCGCCGACAGCGCCTGCAGCCGTTTGACCAGTTCGCTGTTGGGGTCGTTGAGGTCGCCAAAAAGGAGCACGCCGTTGGGACACTTCTCGACGCACGCGGGAAGCTGACCGCGATCGACGCGATGGACACAGAGGGTGCACCCTTCAGCACACCCGACACCGCGCGGGACGTCGTTTTTCTGCGTCGTCACCGGCTCATAGACAAAATTGCGCGCTTTGTAGGGACACGCCATCACGCAGTAGCGACACCCGATGCAGAGGTGGCGATTGACGAGCACAATGCCGTCGGCCCGTTTGAAGGTCGCCCCCGTCGGACAGACGTCGCGGCACGGGGGATGGGCACAGTGGAGACACATCGCCGGCAGGGTCACCTCACGGCCGCTGCGCTCTTCGCGGAGATGGACCTTGCGGATCCACCGCACGTCACTGGGCTTTGCCGGCATGGGCAGGCCGTTCTCCTCGTGGCACGCTTCGACGCACCGGTTGCAGTTGGGGTCGCAGCGCGTCGCATCGATCAGCATCCCCCACCGCTTGCGCCCGTCGGCTGCTGCTTCTGCCGACGGGATCGCCACGAGGTGGACGCCAGGGGCAACCATCAGCGCACCGACTGCTGCGGCTGCGTGAGCGAGCCACCTGCGACGCGAACTGTTTTCGACCTGATCACGATCCTCAAGGCTCATCGCCCACTCCTCACACTCTGGATCGTCGATTGCGGTGCGTTGGGTTGATGACAGGTGAAACAGTCGATCTTGACCGCAGCGTATTGGTGGCACGCGACGCAAAAGTCGTTGGGTCCCGCGGCAACCGAACGGGTCTCAGCCGATGCATGACACGCAATACACTGTTGGAAATTCACCTTGGCATCGCGCTCGCCCAGCATCACCGTGCGATTCTTTTGCTGGTGAAGCATCGCATGGTGGTCGCGCCGCATCTTTTGCGGGTCGTCGATACACGAACCGCGCTCCGGATAGACCGTCACCTTCGGCGGTCCGGCCACCGCAGCGGCTGCTGCGATGACCCCGGCAATCAGCAGCGCGGCGCGCCACCCCCCTTGTGGGCCACGCCGCTTCATCTCACTCTCCCATCCCCATCTGGATATACCCCGTCGGGCAGACATCGTGGCAGATGTGGCAACCGACACAGCGATCGTAGTCGGTGTAGACGTACCGGCCAGTGGTCGCCTCACTCTTCGGAACCCGCTTCACCGCCTCTTGCGGGCAGTAGACGACACAGTTGTCGCACTCGAAGCAGAGGCCGCAGCTCATACACCGCTTCGCTTCGTTGATCGCCTCCTCTTGCGTGTAGGGGACGATCCGCTCCGCAAAGTTGCCAAGCGCCTTGTCGGCGTCGACGAAAATCTCTTTGCGCTTGATCCGTGGCGTGTAGGTGAAATGCCCCAAGAAGAGCTCTTCGTGGGGAATGACGTAACGGTCGTTGCGCACCTCGAGGTTGTGAATGATCTCGTTCTGCGGCCGCTGGTCGGAACCCCGAATCGGTTCATGGACCTCGCCCAGTTGCAGCCCCTTCTCGATGAGCTTGCGCTTGATGTCGAAGGAGTGGACCATCAGCTGCGGCCGGCGGCCCGGCTGCTCCCCTTTGAGGAAGACGTCGATCTGTTCGGCAGCGATCCACCCTTGACCGATCGCGGTGGTCAAGAGGTGGGGGCGAACCGCGTCCCCGCCGACAAAGACATTGGGAAAACCTTTGAGCCGGTAGTTGTTGTCAACCTCCAGGCGACCATTGGGAGCAAGCGCCTCAAAACCGGTGAGATCGAGCTCCTGCCCGATCGCTGAGACAAAGAGATCCCCCTCAAGCTCCATCTCGGTCCCTTCGATCGGGGTGATCTCCAGCCGGCCCTTCACGATATCGGCACGACATTGGGCCACCACCAGCGCCGTCGCCCGCCCTTTGACATCCTTCTTCAACGCCACCGGGACAACTCCGCCGATGATCTCGATCCCTTCGGCAAGGGCATGCTCCAGTTCATGTTTGCTCGCCTGCATCCGTTCGATCGGAAAGACCGAAGTCAGCTTGACATCGACCCCTTCGCGCGCACTTGCTTCGGCGACATCGGTTGCGATATACCCTGCCGAGGGCACTTCATGGTCGACCGCGTGATCCTGATCGAGGCGCAGATGGCCCAACCGCCGGGAGACGGTCGCGACGTCGATCGAGGTATCCCCACCACCGACGATCACCACCCGCTTCCCGACCCCTTTGAGCCTCCCTTGGTTGAAGAGCTCGAGAAACTCGACTGCAGTGATGACGTTGGGGGTATCCTCCGCCTCTTTGAGCATCAGCTTCCGCCCTTTTTGCGCCCCGATCCCGATGAAGACCGCGTCGTGGGTCTTCATCAGTTCGTCCCACGAGAGGTCGACCCCCACCTTGACCCCCGTTTTGAGCTCCACCCCGAGGTCGAGGATCCGCTGAATTTCGGCGGCAAGGACGTGGCGCGGGACGCGATACCCCGGAATGCCGTAACGCATCATCCCGCCCGGTTCCGCTTTCGCCTCGTAGATCACCACCGAGTGCCCCTTAAGGGCCAGTTGGTATGCGGCAGAGAGCCCGGCGGGACCAGCACCAATCACGGCGACCTTTTTCCCCGTCTTTTCAGCGGGCGCTTGAAACTTCCACCCCTGGTTGAGCGCCATCTCGCCGAGGTAGTGTTCAACCGCGTTGATCCCGACATGGTCCTCGACGGCGTTGCGGTTGCACCCGTGCTCACACGGCGCCGGACAGACCCGCCCCATCACCGCGGGGAAGGGGTTCGCTTCGGTCAGACGACGCCATGCGTACTCCTCACGGCTCATCACCGGTTTGCCGTCAGGACCGACGGGGGGTTTTTCCATCCCGCGCATGATGTTGAGGTACCCCCGGATATCTTCGCCGCTTGGGCAACTCGCCTGACAGGGGGGAGCGGAGAGCATGTAGGTCGGGCACTTGTACGACCAGTCCCCCTGGAAGATCTTCTCCCGCCACGACTTCCACTCGTGATCGCCATCCTTGAAGCGGCGGAAGGTCAATTTGGTCTCGGTCACAGCTGCGTCACTCATTTGTGCTCTCCTTCTTTCGATTCGACTGGTTGCATGACTCAGAGAATGATGGCGTTGCTGACGAGCTGATGCACACCGCCCACCATACTCATCTTGAACCCGTAAGCCGGCAGAACCTTGGTAAATTGCGCTTTGCAGATCGCGCAGATCGTCGCCATAAAATTGACCCCATGTTCGTCAGCGACCTGCTTGAGCGCCTCCATGCGCGGTTTCGCCCCTTTGATGCGAATATCCATCAACTCGTCGGTGAGCAAACCGCCGCCGCCGCCGCAGCAGAAGGTCTTTTCCCGGATCGTCTCGGGGTCCATTTCGACGAAGCGGTTGGCGACCCTTCGGATGATTGCGCGAGGAATGTCGAACTGCCCCTCGGGGTGATCCCCCATGCGCGAGGCGCGGGCAACGTTGCACGAGTCGTGGAAGGTCACCACATAGCGGTCGTTCGCGCTCGGGTCGACCTTGATCGCCCCTTTCTCGAGGAGATCGTAGGTCACTTCGCAGATATGGGAGGGCTGTTTGTAACGGTGGTCAAGCTGCTTTTGCAGCATCTGGGCGTAGGGGTCATCGCCGCCGCTCCCTACCCCAATCAAGGTGTTCCAGAAGCTGTAGGCGACGCGCCACGCGTGGCCACACTCGCCGACCACCACCCGTTTCACCCCCAACTCGAGCGCCGCTTCGCGGATACGCAGCGCGATCGCGCGCAGCTGCTCATAGTTGCCGATGAAGAGGCCGAAGTTCCCCCCCTCGGAGGCCTTGGTCGAGAGGGTCCAGGAGATACCGGCGGCGTGAAAGACTTTCGCGTAACCGATCAAACTATAGACGTGCGGTTCGGCGAAGAAGTCGGCCGACGGGGTGACGAGCATCACCTCCGCCCCTTTCTCGTCGAGCGGGATGCGGATATCCTGGCCGGTATCTTCTTTCAACTCCTCTTCGAGCTGCTGCAAGGTATCCCGCAGCGCTGCTGGGGGAAGCCCCAGGTTGTTGCCGATCCGATGGACCTTGCCGATGATCTCTGCAGAGTATTTCTGCCCGTAGCCGACCGAGTTCATGATCTCCCGCGCGGCCATCGTCACCTCGGCGGTGTCGATCCCGTAGGGGCAGAAGACGGAGCAACGGCGGCACTCTGAGCACTGGTAGTAGTAGGTGAACCACTCGTCGAGAACCTCTTTCGTGAGGTCACGAGCGCCGACGAGCTTCGGAAAGAGTTTGCCGGCCGGGGTGAAATAGCGGCGGTAGACGCTGCGCATCAGCTCTTGGCGCGCCACCGGCATGTTCTTGGGGTCGCGTGTTCCGAGGTAGTAGTGGCACTTATCGGTGCACGCCCCGCAGTGGACGCAGGCATCCATGAAGACGCGCAGCGAGCGGTATTTGGTGAGGAGCTCCCCCATCCGGGCGATCGCCCGATTCTCCCACCCTTCGCTCAACTCCGGAGCAAACCCGAGCGCTTTCTGGGTTTCGGGAGGGGCGACGAAACTCTTCACCTGGGCGGTCGCCCCCGGAACCAGTTCGGGTTCTTGCTCATCTGCGGGTCGATCGAGCACGACGGCGTTGGCCATGCCTTTACTCCTTTCTTACTGGGTTCATCGTTACGATTTCCCCTGCGACTCCAACGGCGCAGCCCAAGGGGCGAGATGGCGATGTTCGCGGGGATCGTCGACTTGGTTTCGGGTTGGCGAGAAGAAGACCCCGGGTGCATGAAGGAGCTTCGAGAAGGGGAAGAGGGCAATGAGGAGGAGAAAACCGAGAATATGGGCTGCAAGGAGCGCATCGGCGGGGAAAGGTTGCGGCGAGAAGGTGATCGCGCCGATGACGAACGCTTTGAGACTTACGATGTCGGTGTGCCAAAAGAGGGAGATCGCGAGCCCCGTGATGCCGATGAACACGAGCAGCGCAAGCCAGAGGTGGTCCGAAAGGGTGGAGATGTAGCGAACGCGTGCGATGAGAAAACGGCGTGCCCACAAACCAGCAAGGCCCACAACCATCGCCATTCCGCCATAGAAACCGAAGGGTTGCAGCCAGACGATCACCGCCGGGACGGGATCGAGGAAATAGCGCAGATGGCGGAGCGTCACGAGGAGCAGCCCGCCGTGGAAAAGGATGGCAAAGACCCAAAGGAGGAGGTTCGCCTTGAAGAGACTTTCGAAAACGGTAACCTCTTTGACCATCCGCCAAACGACACCTGAAGGGGTAGTCGGCGCCGGGGTGGTCGGTATTTTCAGCGGAGCGGGGGTACGCCAGAATTGCACGATCTTATAGAGAAGACCCGCAATGAAGAGGAGCGATGCACCGTAGAAGAGGTAAATCATAAAAACCCCCCGTTCGAAGGGCAGCGGGGCTGCCCCTCGCGTTGCATAACCGATGCTGGTGCGTAAAAAGGTGAGTCTTACCGCGCCAGGTCTTTAGACGCAGCCGGTTGGTTTGGGAAGCCCGGCGATCTTGCACGCCTGCTTCGCCGGCCCGTAGGGGAAGAGCTCATAGAGGTAGTCGCTGTTGCCCTTCTCTGGACCCAGTTTTTTCGCGATCGCTTTGGTCAGAACGCGAATCGGCGGGGCGACCTGGTACTCGTTGTAGTAGTCGCGCAGGAAATTGACCACCTCCCAGTGGTTTTCGGTCATATCGATCCCTTCCATCTTCGCGATCTCCGCGGCGATGTCGAGATCCCAGTCGCTGATGTTGGTGAGGTAGCCCTCTTCATCGACTTCAATGGTTTTGCCATTCACGACGATCGTACCCATAGCTTTCGCTCCTTTTGCTCATTACAACCAAGTTTGACAATTGCGGTGGTCAGCCACCAGTTGGACAAAACCGGCATAATCGACAACGGTGACGCCGTCGATCACCCGTTGGGCCAAACCGCGCGCCTCAAGGTCTGGGCCCAGAACATAGACCGGCATCTTCGCGGCGATCTCGGTGAGCGGCGACGCGACCCCTTTCGTCGCTGCGACCACCCCATCCTCGATCAAGAGGAGCGCCCCACCTCTGGCGCATCGCGCGACCGTCGCCAACGTCGGTCGGTCGAAGGGCGATTTATTGACGATATGCAGCATCCGACTCCCCTTTCAAAAGCTCAGGACGACGTCCTGCGCCTCCATCAGCTCCCCCATCTCCGCCGCAGAGAGGACGGTGACGTCGACGACGAAATCGTCGGGCGTCAAACCACGCGCCTCCATCGACTCCCGTTCGACGTAGAATTTGTCGATGTCGTAATCGGGTAGCACCCGATAGGCAGGGATGTGGTTCTTCATCTCGATCCCTTTGGGCTGCGTCCCTTTGACGATCTGGTAGACCCCATCGTCGAGAAACGCCACCCCCACCTCCTGCTCGAACGCCGCGGTGATCAACACCACCTCGAGGGACTCCAGGGCGTAGACGCTGCCAAACGGCGCTTTGCGGTTGACAAACAAAAATTTCTTCATCCGTCCCTCCCCGTCAGTCGCCAAAAGTCACCAGGCGATCCGCTTCGATCCCCGCTTCGATCAGTTGCCCCAACCCCGAGATGCGAAATCCAGGGGCGAGATGCTCATCTTTGATCCCGCGGCGCAACCCGGCGGCAACACAGACGACGAGATCGACGCCGTGGTCGGCTGCGAGCTGCGACCACCGTTTCACGATGTTGCGGTCGTCCTGCGGCGGTTCGGCGCTCTTCATCGCGTTGTAGACCCCATCGTGGTAGAAGAAGACGCGGCTCACCTCATGGCCGGCGGCGATCGCCGCACGGCAGAAGAGGTAAGCGGAGTCACTCGCCTGATGCTGATAGGGACCTTCGTTCACCAAGACCGCGAATTTCATCCGCTCCTCCTCCGCGTCCGGTCAGAACCGGATATGGGTCGACGCGTTCAAGCTCTGCCGTGCATGCTTGTAGTCGTCGATGAGATACTTGGTGAACACCAGCCCGGTCTTTTCAAAGAAGCGCGGCCAACCGATCCGGTCGATCCAGTCGGAGACCCGCTCCCACGGGCGACCGTCCTCTTTGTAGGCGCGGACGATCTTCAGCACCACTTCGGTCACCTCCGGCCAGCGCGGCGGATTGTTGGGAAGCCCCGCCGCGACCATCTTCATGAAGGTCGGACGACCGCGGGCGTTCGAGTTCTTCCCACCGACCCAAACGGCAAGTTTGGTGTGGACCGGGTCGTTGATCTGCATCGGCGGGCACGGCGGGAAGCAGGCGCCACAGCAGACGCACTTCTTCTCATCGACTTCGAGCGACGGTTTGCCGTTCACCAACGCGGGACGGATCGCGGCGACCGGGCAGCGGGCAACCACCGCCGGGCGCTCGCAGACGTTGGCGACGAGGTCGTGGTTGATCTTCGGCGGTTTGGTGTGCTGCACGATCACCGCGATGTCGGCCTGACCCCCGCAGTTGATCTCGCAGCAAGAGGTAGAGAGGTGGAGCCGGTTCGGAAGCTCTTCGTTTTTGAATTCATGGTAGAGCGCGTCCATCAGCGACTTCACCACCCCCGACGCGTCGGTACCGGGAATGTCGCAGTGGAGCCACCCTTGAGTGTGGGCGACCATCGAGCAGGAGTTCCCTGTCCCCCCGACCGGAAAACCGTTCTCCTCCAACGCCTTGATGAGCGGCTCGACCTTGTTGGGGTCAGCCACCGTCATTTCGACGTTGGAACGGATCGTAAAGCGCATATAGCTGTCGCCATACTGATCGGCGATGTCGCAGAGCTTGCGGATCGTCCACACGTCCATCTGCCGCTGGGTCCCGGCGCGAACCGTCCATACCTCGTCACCGCTGTGGGCGACATGGTGGAGTACGCCGGGACGCGGCCGGTCGTGGTACTTCCAGTTGCCGATGTTTTTCACCAGAACGGGGTGCATGTACTTTTTCGGATCGGGCACGCCATGCGGAACCGGTTTTTTCGGTTTGCGAACCTCTTGCTGCACTTCGCTCATTGTTTCCTCCAGATTGAGCCAACCGATGAGAGGAGAGAAACTCTCCCCTCTTTGACCTCTTCAATGCTCAGGCGGCGCTCTCGGCCGACTGCTTCGCCGCTTGCTTCGCCTTGATTCTTGCGACCTCTTCGTCCCAGCCGTCGGTCCGAACGAACGGGTTGGTCCGCGGATGGATCACCATGTTCGGGTCGGGCTCGATTCCGATCGCTTCGAGGAAAGTCGCCAAGCCGATCCGCTCGATCATCTCGCCCGTCCGTTCGTGCTCAAGGGCGTTCTCTTCGAAGAACTCGATCACCTTGTGGGCGAGCTCGACGAGCTTCTGCCGGTCTTCGTCGGTGTCGAGCTTCATGAAGGGGATGATGACCGTCCCCATCAGGTCGCCGATCTTGAGGGTCCGTTTGCCGCCGATGAGGATCGCCGCACCGCGATCTTTCCCCGGCGCAAGCGCCCCGGTCATCACGTTGATGCAGTGCATGCAACGGACGCAGTCGCGGTTTTCGATCTCGAGCGCGTGCTTGTCGTCGAGCGCCACTGAACTGATCGTCGGCCCCGTCTTGACTTTGTCTTTCTCCTTGAGCTGGATCGCGCGGGTCGGGCAGTGGGAGACGACGAAATCGACGACGTTCATCAGCCCGTTCTTCTCGACCCACTTGCGCGCCAGGGCTTCATCGGTCTGGATGTTGTCGCGCCAGATGCCGATCACGGCAAAGTCGGAGCGCTGCACCGAGTTCATGCAGTCGTTGGGACAGCCCGAGAACTTGAATTTGAATTTGTACGGGAGTCCCGGACGGTGGATGAGGTTGAGGACGCTGTTGATCACCGCGCGATGGGCTTCCGCCTCGTTGTAACACGACTGCTCGCAGCGGGCCGCGCCGACACACGACATCGCGGTGCGCACCGCAGCCCCCGCGCCACCGAGGTCGAAGCCGAGATCGTTGATCTCTTCCCACGCCCACTGGACATTTTCGGTGGAGATCCCCTGGAACATGATGTCGCCCGACTGGCCATGGAGTGCAATCAGCCCGGACCCCCACTTCTCCCAGATGTCGCACATCTTGCGCAACACCTCGGTGTTGTAGTGCATCCCTGCCGGCGGCATCACGCGCAGGGTATGGAACTCCGCAGCAGCGGGAAACTTCGGTTTGCCGTTCTCATCCTTGAGCTCGGTAAAACGGGGAATCACCCCACCCCCGTAGCCGAAAACCGAAACAGTCCCCCCTTTCCAATACCCCATGCGGGTCTCGTAAGAGGTCTCGAGCTGACCCAGGAGGTCGACGACCAGCTCCTTGTCTTTGGCGAGCCGCTTGAGACCGGTGACGAAGCTGGGCCACGGCCCTTTTTCGAGTTCGTCGAGTAGCGGCGTTGGATGCATCGGTTTCATGTTGCCTCTCCTTTCACACGGTGGTTGCTCACGGTTGAGCTCTTCGTCTCAGCATTTTACGAATCCCTGATAGACGAATCTATCCACATGATGGCGTGATCACTTTTCCTTAGAGGGATGTCCTGAGCTACCCTATTGGGGTTAGTGCACCGCAACATTCTTTCTTGCGGTTCTCTTTGCGGTAAGCTAATTGCCGTCGTTCCCACACTCCCGGAGCTCTTCATACGATGACCACCCGAGCTGAGCGTTTTTTGGCGGAACTGGAAGCGGAGATCCTCGCCCATCCGGTCTTTCACGAGGGATTTACCCAACGCATCGCCACTGTGGGCCAACTCTCGCGGGAGGCGGCACGCCGTTTTGCCCTTGCCTATTACCCGCACATTCTTCACACTCGACGCTACCAAGCCAATGCCCTGGGCCTTGCCGAAGATGAGCGGGTGCAGTTTGCCCTTGCCCGAATCCTCGGCGACGAGTACGGCAACGGCGCGCTGGAACGGACCCACATGGAGATGTACCGGACCTTCATGCGGGGCGTCGGGGTGAGCGAAGAGGAGATCGCTGCCGGCGGGACGATCTTTCCCGAGTTACGCCTCTACATCGACGCGATGATGCATCTTACCCGCAGCAGCCACTGGCTCGCTGCCGCTGCTGCGGTCGGCATCGCGATGGAAGCGCCGATTCCCCACCTCTATCGTGCATTTCTCCAGGGTTTGCGCACCATCCCGGGGATCACGGAAGAGGCGCTCGTCCTTTTTACCGAACACATCGTCGTCGACGTCGATCACACCCAGGCGATGCGCGAAGCGCTCCTCCCTTACGCCGACAAACCCGAAATGCAACGGTTGCTGCGTGAAGGGGCGCTCTACAATGTCGAAGCGCGCTGGGTGATGATGCAAGGGTTGGAGCGGGTCGTTTTCGGATCGAGTCAGTCAGAAGCTGTTTGAGATGAGGAGCGTGCGATGTTCTTCCCTTTGACCGACGGTCAACAAGCGATGAAGCGGGCGATCGGTAAGATCGCCACTGGCCCCCACCTCTCCAAGGACCTCACCCGCGACGAGGCGCGCGACGCGATGGCGGCGATCCTGCGCGGCGAGATCGATCCGATCCAGACCGCCGTCTTTCTCATCGCGCTCAGGATGAAACGTGAGACCGACGAGGAGTTTCTCGGCTTACTCGACGCGATCGCGGCGGCAACCCACACCGTCGAAGCGAATGTCCCAGAGTTGGCGATCCTCGCCGATCCCTTCGACGGCTTCAACCGGTCGCTCCCCGCCTCCCCGTTTCTCCCCGCGGTGCTCGCGGCGTGCGGTCTGCCGACCCTTTCGATGGGCGTCGCGCTCATGGGACCCAAGTTCGGCGTCACGCCGCACGCGGTCCTGGCGGCGGCGGGCGTAGCGACCGACCTCACTCCTGAAGCGTGCCGCGACCAGATCGACCGCTGCGGTTGGGCCTACTGCGACCAGAGCCGCTACGCGCCACAACTCTACGCGCTTCTTACGCTGCGCATCACGATGATCAAACGGACGCCCATTACGACGCTGGAGACCGTGGTGAAACCGCTCGTCGGCCAGCAGGCGACGCATCAACTTGCGGGCTACGTCCACCCCCCCTACGCGCGGCTCTATGCACTTTTGGCGCGCGGAGCCGGGTTTTCCTCAGCGGTGATCACCAAGGGGGTCGAGGGGGGCTTCATTCCGTCACTCCGTCAGGAGAGCAAGCTGATCCGCTTCTTCGGCGCAGGTGACTTCGAGGAGATGACGATCGATCCGAAAACGATCGGCATCGCGCAAAACGTCCGGGCGCCGCTCCTTCCCGGAAGTAGTGGCGACGTCGCCGAGACCGAAGTGGAGAAAGAGGCGTTCGACGCCCGGGCGATGGCGCGCGCTGCGGTGGAAGCGGGGCAAGCGGCGTTGGCCGGCGAGGCTGGCCCGACGCACGACGCACTGATTCTGGGCGCTGCGTTGGCGCTCTGGCACACGGGTAAAGTCGCGTCGCTCGCTGAGGGGGCTGCACGGGCCCGGGAGGCGATCGCCAGCGGAGAGGCAGCCCGGCGTTTTGCTGCAGGGGCGCGTACTTCAAAAGCTGATTGAAAACTTACCCTGAGGGTGATCCCCCTCCTCCCCCTCCGGGGGATAGTCTCTGTCGTGCTAGTATATAATAATAATGAAGAAGCAAATTCTCTTAAGAGAATAAAGATGGGCACTACCCTACGACTTCAACGCCTCATACCAGCGCTTTTGCTGCTGGTCTTGCTCACGCCGCTCTTTGTTTCGGCAGCGGTCGAACCTCAGCCGCCCGAGAACACCACGCAGTGGCTCTTTTGGGTCGCGGGTCTCTTCTTCTTCTGCTTGGCGCTGGGGGTCGTCGCGGTACTGGGCGGTGTGGGGGGCGGTGTCCTCTTCGTCCCGATCGTGGGCAGTCTCTTCCCTTTTCACATCGACTTCGTTCGGGGCGCAGGGCTCCTGGTCGCACTCTCCGCTGCCTCAACATCGAGCAGCAAGTTGCTCCGCACTGGACACGCGAGTTTGCGACTCGGGCTCCCGTTTGCGGTCGTTGCCTCGATCACCGCAATCCTCGGCGCAAAGGTTGGACTCCTCTTGCCCAGCCAGTACGTCCAAATCGCCCTGGGCGTAACGATCCTGGCGGTTACCGGGTTGATGTATTTCAGCAAAAAGAGCGATTACCCCGAGGTGACGCAGAGCGACCCGCTCGCCGAACGGCTCCAGATGAAAGGGTGTTACTTTGAACCGTCGCTGGAGAAGGAGATCTGCTGGAAAATCCACCGCTCGCCGATCGGTTTCCTCCTTTTCGCCCTCATCGGTTTCCTCGCGGGGATGTTCGGTCTGGGTGCCGGGTGGGCTAACGTCCCGACGCTGAACCTGCTGCTTGGCGCTCCGTTGAAGCTTTCGGTGGGCACAAGCCAATTTATTCTCACCGTTGCCGATTCGGCTGCGGCGTGGGTCTACCTCCATCAGGGGGCGATTCTGGCGATCATCGCGATCCCCTCGATCATTGGCATCATGCTCGGCTCGATGGTGGGGACCAAACTTTTGAGCCACGCGAAACCTGCGGCGATCCGGCAAGTGATCATCGTTTTGCTCCTCGTCGCGGGCGTCCGATCGATTCTCAAAGGAGTGGGGTTGTGACTGAGCATAGCCAAGGGTTGAACTCCGAGACTTCTGCGGGTTCGGCGTCGAAGTGCTGCGACAAAGATCCGCAACTCCTCTATGCCCAGCTCCTCGGCTGGGGGGTGCGGCTGGGGCTGACGGTGATGGTGGTCTCCGGCGTGCTCTACTTTCTTGAGCTTATCCCCGCACTCATACCCTTGGCTCGGGTGACCGAACTCTGGGGACTTTCCGCCGGTGCGCTCATCGAGCAGACGCACGGTCCGCAGGGGTGGCGTTGGGTCTCCTTCCTCCCTGCACCCGATATTTTGCCCTTTCTCGGCATTGCGATTCTCGCCGGCGGCCCCATCTGGAGTTCGCTGCTGACAGCCTTGATCGCCTGGCGGCGCAACGATCGCCTCTTTGCCCTTTTCGCCCTCGTGGCTGCTGCCGTGGTTCTGTTGGCCGCAACTGGTGCCGTTTCACCCCACCACTAGCGGGCAAGCGAAATTGCTGTGTTATAATTTTTGTTTTATCGGATTCAAGGAGCAAAGCGATGGCTCGCGTCTGTCAAGTGACGGGTAAACGCCCGATGGTGGGGCACAACGTCTCCCACTCGAACATCAAGACCAAGCGGCGGTTCCTTCCCAATCTCCACTACCGCCGCTTCTGGAGTGAAGCAGAGAACCGCTGGGTGCGTTTGCGCATCTCCAATGCGGCGCTGCGTACCATCGATAAGCTCGGGGTCGATGCCGTTCTGGCTGAACTGCGCGCCCGTGGCGAAAAGATCTAATCAGGAGCGATCATGGCCAAAGCCGCCCGTGAAAAAATCAAGCTCGAATCGACTGCCGGTACCGGGCACTTCTACACGACGACCAAGAACAAAAAGAACACCCCGGGCAAGATGGAGCTGATGAAGTACGACCCGAAAGCACGCAAACACGTGCTCTACAAAGAGACCAAGCTCAAGTAACCCTTTTTCCTCAGGCGCGCGTCTGCGCCTTTTTGTTTTGAGTCCACAAAAAAACCACCCTTCCGGGTGGTTTTTATTTGCCGCTTAGGCTTGAGTCGTCGTCAGAAAATTAGATTTTCTGAATGTTCGACGCCTGCTTGCCTTTCGGGCCTTGCGTCACCTCGAAGCTCACCCGGTCACCCTCTTTCAGGGTTTTGAAACCGGGCATGTTGATCGAGGAGAAGTGCGCAAAGAGGTCATCTCCGCCCTCGTCCGGGGTAATGAACCCAAAGCCTTTAGAATCGTTGAACCACTTCACAGTACCTGTTGCCATTGCTTTACTTCCTTACGAACATCAATTAAATCAGGGCAGAGCCCTCTTCGCTTGTGCCGCACAAATGCAGCACAGGATCTACAATACGCCCTTTCTCGATCGGTGTCAACAAAATTGCGCTACAATTTTTTATCTTGTGTGCGCAATGATGGAGGAGGCGATGACCCCACCCTTTTTGCTCCGCCCCCCCTTCTGGTTCACCCTAGCGGGGGTGTCGGCCACCTTGGGGCTTGCGGTCGCTGCGATCGACCCTGCACAAACGGCCCCTACCCCGCAAGAGGTGATCGCCTCACTTCCCCCGATCTCGCTCCAAGTTGAGCCAGCGGAGGAGTTTTCGATTGTTGTCCGTGACCGCCTCAAGCACGGGGAGTCACTGGAAGAGCTGTTGACCCGCATTGGGGCAAACGACAGCGAGCTCCTCAACTACACGCTGGTCGCCCCTGAAGCGCGGACGCTGCACCGGCGGCTCCTCGGTAACGGAACCGTCACGGTCAAACGCAGCAGCGAAGGAAAGGTCGACCTCCTGCTCCTCCCGCTCACCCGCGGGGAACGGGTGGTGATCGAGCGTGAAGGTGACCGCTTTACCCTCAAAAAGGCGACCGAGGGTAACGATCACCTCCCCTTTCTGGAGGTCAAAGAGGGGGTGATCACCTCATCCCTTTTTGCCACCGCCGACGAGATCGGCCTGCCGTACGAGATTGCCAGCCGCCTTGCCGAAGTCTTCGGCACCGAGATCGACTTCTCTCGCGATCTCCGCGTCGGCGATTCGTTCGTCGTCCTCTATGAGACCCGCCTCGACGCGACGGGTGAGCCGATCGTCGGTGACATCGTCGCCGCTGAGTTTACCAATCAAGGGAAGAGCTACCAGGTTCTGCGCTACACCAACCGGGAGGGCGAAACCGGTTTCTACACCCCCGACGGCAAGATGCTCGGGAGCGGTTTTTTGCGCTACCCCCTCAAATTTACCCGCGTGAGCTCCACTTTTGGGGTGCGCACCCACCCCGTGACCGGCGAGCTCAAACACCACGTCGGGCTCGATCTTGCCGCTGCGACCGGAACACCGGTGCTCGCCGCTTCTGACGGTCGAGTCCTCTTCAAAGGGTGGAAAGGGGGTTACGGGAACCTCGTGGTCCTCCAGCACCGCAGTGGCTACGAGACCCGGTACGGCCACCTCTCCGGTTTCGCCCCTGGGCTCACCCCGGGGAAAAAGATCCAGCAAGGGCAGGTGATCGGCTTTGTTGGCGCAACGGGGATGGCCACAGGGCCACACCTTCACTACGAAGTCCGCATTCAAGAGAAACCCTATAACCCGCAAACGGTGCGCCTCCCCGGGCCAGAGCCGCTGCCGAAAGCGGAGCTTGCGCGCTTTTTGGCTGAAACCCGAGGAACGCTCGCACAGCTCGCCGCTGCGACACGCCGCCCGGAGTGGATCGCAACGGATTCGACCTCCGCTCCTCAGCGCGGGGGTTAGCAGCCTGCTGCCTGCTCAATCAAAAAGCTGAGCGCTGTGGAGCATGGGTGCCACCTGGTCTTTCGCCGAGATCGTGAGCGGCACGTCGAGCTCGGGCCACGCGATCGCGAGCGTTGGATCGTTCCACGCGATCGCGCGGTCGCATTCAGGGGCGTAGTAATCAGTAGTCTTGTAGAGGAGCCGCGCGGCGTCAGTGAGGGCAAGAAAACCGTGGGCAAACCCCGCGGGAATCCACAGCTGCCGTTTGTTGGCATCAGAAAGCTCCACCCCTACCCAACGACCAAAGGTGGGGGAACGCCGGCGAATGTCGACGGCGACGTCAAAGATCGCCCCTTCGACGCAGCGTACGAGTTTGCCCTGGGCGCGCGGTGGGAGTTGGTAATGGAGCCCACGCAACACCCCCCGTTTCGAGCGCGATTCGTTGTCTTGGACAAAACGAACCTCCTGACCCACCGCTCGGCAGAAGCGCTCGTGGTGAAACGCTTCAAAGAAATAGCCCCGCTCATCGCCAAAAACGACCGGCTCGAGGATCAAGAGGTCGGGAATGTCAGTAGTGATTACGCGCATCATTCGCACCCTATTTCGTTTGCAGCAGTCGGCGGAGATACGCCCCGTAGCCGCTCTTTCCGAGCCGCTCGGCCTCAGAGAGGAGCGTCGCGTCGTCGATCCACCCTTGGCGCCAGGCGATCTCTTCCGGACAAGCGATTTTGAGCCCCTGCCGCCGCTCGATCGTCGCGATAAATTGCCCCGCATCCAAGAGCGAATCGTGGGTGCCAGTATCCAGCCAAGCATACCCCCGCCCCATCACCTCGACGTGCAGTTGCCCCCCTTGGAGATAGCTGCGGTTGAGATCAGTAATCTCGAGTTCCCCGCGCGCCGACGGTCGCAAGTTCTTCGCGCGGTCAGAGGCGGTCGCGTCGTAAAAGTAGAGCCCGGTCACCGCGTAAGCAGATTTGGGCTTCGCCGGCTTCTCTTCGATGTCGACCGCCCGCCCCGCGGAGTCAAAGGCGACCACGCCGTAACGCTCGGGGTCGGTCACGTGGTAGGCAAAGACGGTCGCGCCAGTCGTGCGCAGGTCGGCGGAGACCAAGAGCGTCTGCAGGTCGTGGCCATAGAAGACGTTGTCGCCCAGCACCAACGCGCACGGCGCCCCCGCGAGGAACGGTTCGGCGATCACGAGCGCCTGGGCAATTCCTTCGGGTTTGGGCTGAACCGCGTAGGAGAGGTGGATCCCCCAGCGGCTGCCGTCGCCCAGCAGTTGCGTAAAGCGCGGCGTATCCTGCGGCGTCGAAATGAGGAGGATGTCGCGAATCCCCGCCAGCATCAGCGTCGAGAGGGGATAATAGACCATCGGTTTGTCATAGAGCGGCAGGAGCTGCTTCGAAACCGCCAGCGTACTCGGATAGAGCCGCGTTCCCGAGCCGCCGGCAAGGACGATCCCTTTGCGCGTACTCGTGCGTTGCGTAAAGGCGTAGGGTAAGCCGACAAGAGGGGTCGGCGCTGCAGGGGAAGAGGGTGTCATTTTCGCTCCCTGGTCGTTTCTTCTGCCACCGATGATCGCACGTGCATTTCACCCCGTCGCGCAGCAGTGGACGAGCACCTCGACCGTGCGCGCGACCTCCTCTTGCCACGGCGGGAGGGTGATGCCGAGGAGCTGGCGGAGGCGTGTCGTGTCGAGACGCGAGTTGTGCGGCCGCGCTGCTGCCGTGGGGTAGTCGGCAGTGGTGATCGACCGAATCGCTTCCGGGGCAACGGCAAGCGGCCAACCGTAGCGCGCCGCACAGGTCAAGAGGTATTGCGCGTAATGGTACCAGCTCACCTCCCCTTGCGGTGTCAAATGGAGGAGCGGGGGGAGCGCGATTTCGGGCGTGAGGAGCCGGGCAAGGAGCCGTTCACTCACCGCAGCGATCAACTCCACCCCGGTCGGCGCACCGATCTGGTCGGTGACCACCGCAAGCTCCTTTCGCGAGCGCGCAAGCCGCAACATTGTTTTCAGGAAGTTATTGCCGTGCGGGCCAAAGACCCAGGAGACGCGGAGAATCACGGCGCGCGCACCGCTTGCCCGGATCATCTCCTCACCGGCCAGTTTGCTCGCCCCGTAGGTGTTGCACGGGGCGGGGGGGTCGTCTTCGCGATAGGGGCGATCGAGGGTGCCGTCGAAGACGTAGTCGGTCGAGTAGTGCAGCAGCGCCGCACCGTTCGCTTGGCACCACGCTGCGAGCAGCGCGGGGAGGTCGCGATTGAGCCGGTAGGCGATCGCGGGTTCGCTTTCGGCGCGGTCGACCGCGGTGTAGGCAGCGGCGTTGACGATCGCCGCCGGTCGCGTTGCCGCAAGGAAGTGCTCGACGGCTGCCAAGTCGGTGAGGTCGAGCGTTTGGCGATCGGGAGCGATCAGGTCGTAGTCGAGCGCAAGCCGCGGCGCCAACGTCCAACCGACCTGCCCCGTGCGGCCAAGGAGCAGCAGCTTCGGCCGACTCATCGCGCCTCCCCAACGGGACGGTGCGCGTATTGGCGCTCGACCCACTCGCGGTAGGCGCCACTCCTCACCCGCTTGACCCAGTCGCGGTGGGTGAGGTACCAGCGCACGGTCTTCTCCAGGCCACTCGCGAAACTCTCCGCAGGTTTCCAGCCCAGTTCGCGGGCGATTTTGCGCGCGTCGATCGCGTAACGCCGGTCGTGGCCCGGACGGTCGGCGACAAAGGTGATCTGTTCGCGGTAGGAGCGACCGTCCGGGCGCGGTTGAAGGCGGTCGAGGAGGTCGCAGAGGGTGGCGACCACGGAGAGGTTCGTCTGTTCGTTCCACCCGCCGATGTTGTAGGTCTCGCCGGGGGTTCCGGCGTCGAGCACCCGCCGCACCGCAGCGCAGTGGTCTTCAACGTAGAGCCAGTCACGGATCTGTTGGCCATCCCCGTAGATCGGGAGCGGCTCGCCGGCAAGCGCTCGGAGGAGACAGAGGGGAATGAGCTTTTCGGGGAATTGCCTCGGGCCGTAGTTGTTCGAGCAGTTGGTGGTGAGGGTCGGAAGCCCATAGGTGTGGTGGTAGGCGCGCACGAGGTGGTCGGACCCCGCTTTGCTCGCCGCGTAGGGGGAGTTCGGCGCGTAGGGGGTCGTCTCGGTGAAGGGGGGATCGTTCGGCCCGAGGGTGCCGTAGACTTCGTCGGTCGAGACGTGGAGGAAGCGAAACGAATGCCGTGCCGCGTCAGGCAGCTGCTGCCAGTAGGCACGCGCCGCCTCGAGGAGGCGGAAGGTGCCGACGACGTTGGTCTGGACAAAGGCCTCGGGGCCGAGAATGCTGCGGTCGACGTGCGACTCGGCGGCGAAATGGATCACCGCGCGGATCTGGTGTTCAGCAAGGAGCTGGGCAACGAGCGACTGATCGGCAATGTCGCCGTGGACAAAGGTGTGGCGGGGGTCGTTGAGCACCTCTGCAAGGTTGTCGAGGTTGCCGGCGTAGGTGAGCGCGTCGAGCGTCACTACCGGCTCGTCGCGTTCGGCAAGCCACGTCAGGACGAAATTGCTGCCGATGAAACCAGCGCCACCCGTGACCAGTATCGCCATCGTCTGTACCCGCCCCTCTCCAGTCAACAGGGGCAATTGTACCCGAATGGAGCAAGCGATCAGGGGTGCGCCGGTGCGTCAGCTCCTGCGCGTGGGATTTTAGATTTTAGGCCGAGCTACTGAGCCGTTTCACGCCGGCGACAAAGCGGGCAAGCGTCGGGGACATCGCGCCCCGGGGAATCATCGCTTCGATCAGCTGGAAGCGGCCGCGGGTGCGCCATGCGCGATCAAGCGCCGCTTTCAGTTCCCGTCGGGTCCGGACACGCACCCCGTCGCCCCCCATCCCTTCGGCCATCGCGGCAAAGTGCCAATCGTCGAGATCGTTGAAGCGCGATTCGGGTTGGAAGGCGCGAAGCATCTCCCAACTGGCGTTGTTGAGCACAATCACAATGGGATCCCACCCATAGCGCCGACAGTTCCCCAACTCCCAACCCGTCATCTGAAAGGCACCATCCCCAACCAGAATGATCGGCCGCTCGCCACACGCGCAGATCCCCATCCCGGCGGGAACGCCAAACCCCATCGTCGCGTAGTAACCCGGCGCAACCAGCGCCGTATGGACGATCTCCATCGCGGTAAAGAGGCAATCCCCGGTATCGGCGGCAAGGGGGATCTGGCCGTGGGCGGCAATCAGGTCATTGACTGCGGTCGCAATCGCTTGCGGCGTGATCGCAGCGTCATCGGCAACCAACCCGGTAGGATAGTTCCGTTTCGCCGGTTGGAAACGCTCCCCGCGATCGGGAGTCCGCTCCAGCAGGGCCGCAACCAACCGATCGAGCGGAATCTCGGGATAGCGATGGTGGGCGATACGCACTTCGCCGTCAAAAGCGTGCATGGTTCGCCGCAGGTCAATGCGCTTCTCGGATACAGCAAAGTTGGTATCAGAAAGGATCACCCCCAGCAGAAAGAGTCCATCGCTCTCTTCGACCAGACGGGTGATCTCCGGATCCCCCGCGATCCCCATGTAGGTGCCGAGGAGCGGCGCTTCGGCGTCCGCCAACAGGCCACGCCCCATGAAGCTGGTGACCACTGGAACACCCAGCCGTTTGGCGAGCTCAGCCACTGCGCGCTCCACGCCGTAGCGCCGCACCTCAACGCCAACGAGCAGCACCGGTTGTTTTGCCGAGCGAAGTCGCTGCAGAATTTCGTCGGCACACGCCGCCACTGCTTCTGGGTCATACCTCGTCGGGGGAAGCGGCGGCACAGGGTCAGAGGGCGCGGCAACCAGGTCGCGCGGGAGTTCAATGTAGACTGGTCGCGAATGGCGCTTCGCGCTCGCCAAAACCTGTGCGATCCTTTGCGGTGCTGTGGCCGGGTCGTCGAGACGGACTTGGTCGCAGGTGATCTCCTGGTAGATCCGATACTGCGAATCGAGCGTCTTGGCTTGGTGATGAAGAAAGAGGCCAGAGCTCGCTTCCCGAGCGCCCGGCGCCCCTGAGATCACCACAACCGGCGACTTTTCTGCGTAGGCTGCAGCAACGGCATTGACCATATTGAGGGCGCCGGCACCGTAGGTGACTGCCGCAACCCCCAGACCGCCGTGGTAACGGGCCGCAGCGTCGGCGGCAAAGCCGACGCCGGGTTCATGAGAAAAAGTGTAGAGCGGTAAGATTCGGCTCTCTTCGATGATTCGAAAGTAGGGAAGCGCAAAATCGCCCGGGATACCAAAAATCTGCTGGGCACCGTTGGCTTTGAGCGCATGAAGAAGTGCTGTAGTGATGTTCATTTTCTCGCTCCTTTGGGTGTGAATGAGACGAATTATCTCACCTTAGTGCGGCACTGAGCCACATGCCTTCGCCGATCTGGGACGTGCCGATGTTACAATGACTTTTTTTGGGAGCTTGAACCATGTGGATCAACAACGCCTACGCTCAAGCAGCCAACGCTGCCGACCCAACGGGGGGTCTCATGCAGCTTCTGCCGCTCATCTTGATGTTTGTGATCATCTGGTTTTTGATGATCCGTCCCCAGATGAAACGGGCAAAAGAACACAAGCAGATGCTCGAAGCGCTCAAGGTGGGCGACGAGGTCCTCACCCAAGGGGGGATCATCGGCATCGTGCGTGCTTTAGATGACCAATGGGTTACGGTGGAGATCGCCAAAGGGGTCGAAGTGGTGGTCCAAAAGCCAACGATCGTCGCGGTATTGGTCAAAGGGACGGTCAAACACCTCTAACTCTGCGAAAGCGCTGCGTCTATGAACCGCACTCCGCTGTGGAAAACGATCCTGATCCTGCTCGTGATTGCGGCAGGCGTCCTCTACGCCCTTCCCAACCTCTTCGGGGAGATTCCCGCGGTGCAGGTCGCACCGATCAAGGCCGGTAGCCCGTGGAACGTCACCGAGGTCGAAACGCGCATTGTCGAGACGCTCAAAGAGGCGGGGGTGACTGCGAACGGCTTTGACCGCGACCCCGACGGTTTGCGAGTGCGGTTTGCCGATACCGAAACTCAACTCAAAGCCCGTGACCTGATCGACGCAGCGCTCAACAGCGACCCCAAAAAACCGCGCTACATCGTCGCGCTCAACCTCATCCCCGGTGCGCCGAAGTGGTTGCTCGCGATCGGCGCGAAACCGATGTACCTTGGGCTTGACCTCCGCGGTGGCGTTCACTTTCTCCTCGAAGTCGATATGGAGGGGGCGATTGCGCAGCGGCTCGACGCTTTGGCTGCGGACATCCGGTCGACGCTTCGATCGGAACAGATCCGCTCGCGTGGTATCAGTCGGCAAGGCAACACGATCGTTGCCCGGTTTGCCGAACTGGAGACCGGCCAACGGGCCCGCACGGTGCTCGCAAAGACCTTCCCTGAGCTCACCTTTGACCTGAGCGAGTCCCCCGACGAGGTTCGTCTCGTCGCGCGGCTCACCCCGTCAGCAGAGAAGACGATTCGGGAGTTCGCCCTCAAACAGAACATCACGACGCTCCACAACCGCATCAACGAACTGGGGGTTGCCGAACCGGTGATCCAGCAACAGGGTGCGAACCGCATCGTGGTTCAGCTCCCGGGCGTCCAAGATGTGGCGAAGGCGAAAGATATCCTCGGCCGAACCGCGACGCTCGAGGTGCGGATGGTCGACGAAACTCCGGGAGCACTCGAGGCAGCGCTCGCAGGCCGCGTCCCGCCGGGCACAGAGCTCCTCTATGAGCGCAACGGCCGGCCGATCCTGGTCAAGCGCGACGTGGTGCTGACCGGCGAGCGGCTCACCGACGCCCAACCCGGGTTCGACAGTCAAACCCAGGAGCCCGCCGTTCACCTCACCCTCGACGCCGCTGGCGCACGGATCTTCCGCGACGTCACCCGGGAAAATGTAGGCAAACGGATGGCAATTCTCTTGATCGATCGCGGCGTTGCCGAAGTGGTCACCGCCCCCGTGATCCGTACCGAAATTGGTGGCGGACGGGTGCAGATCTCCGGCGCGATGACCACCGCCGAGGCGCGCGACATTGCGCTCCTCTTGCGCGCCGGAAGCCTCGCCGCCCCGATGCGCATCGTCGAAGAGCGGACGATCGGGCCGAGCCTTGGGAAAGAGAATATCGAACGGGGGGTCAAGGCCACGCTCTACGGTTTGATTGCGATCGCGCTCTTCATGACCGTCTATTACGAGGTGATCGGCGTAATCTCGGTCATCGCCCTTTTGGTCAACCTCGTGTTGCTCGTCGCACTCCTCTCGCTCCTCCAAGCCACGCTGACCCTCCCCGGGATCGCTGCAGTAGCGCTTACCCTGGGGATGGCGATCGATGCCAACGTCCTCATCAACGAACGGATTCGTGAGGAGCTCCGTGCGGGTGTCTCACCGCAGCTCGCGATCGCTGCCGGCTACGACCGGGCGTTCGATACCATCTTGGACTCCAACATCACGTCGCTGATCGCCGGCCTCGCCCTCCTCATTTTCGGTTGGGGGCCGGTACGTGGCTTTGCCGTGGTCCATGTGCTGGGGATCCTCACCTCGATCTTCAGTGCGGTGCTCGTCTCGCGCTGGATGGTCAATGGGGTCTATGGGGGTCAGCAACGCATTTCACGTATTCGGATCGGTTAAAGGGACCGTGCCATGGAATTTTTTCGCCCCCGCGCAGACATCCCCTTCATGCGCCATGCGCTCCTCTTCAACGTGATCTCGATCGCGCTCTTTCTGGTTGCGGTCGCAAGCCTCGTCGTGCGCGGTCTCAACCTCTCGATCGAATTCACTGGGGGAACGCTCGTTGAGGTGCGCAGCAGCGAACCGATCGCGCTCGAACCGCTTCGTACCCTCTTTGCCAACAACGGTTTTCCTGAGGCGCAGGTGCAACATTTTGGTTCGACCAAAGAGGCGATTGTGCGCCTCGCGCAACACGATGAGCTTCCCCCTGAGCAGGTCGCCGATCGTTTGCGTCGCCTCTTTGCCGAAAACCTCCCGGCAGTGACGATTACCCGCGTCGAATTCGTCGGACCGCAAGTGGGTCAAGAGCTGGCGACAAACGGTGCGTTGGCGCTCTTGATCGTGGTGGTTGGGATTGTGATCTACCTCGCATTTCGCTTCGAGTGGCGCTTCGCGATCGCCGCGATCATCGCCAACCTCCACGATGTGGTCATTATTATCGGCTTTTTCTCTTTGTTTCAATGGGAGTTCTCGCTCCCGGTCCTTGCCGCGGTGCTCGCCGTGCTCGGTTACTCGGTAAATGAAACGGTGGTGATCTTCGACCGCGTTCGGGAGAAGATGCGGGCGAGCAGAGGTGCAGTCTCCACTGCGGCGCTCCTTGACCACGCGATCACCTCGACGATGTCGCGGACCGTGATCACCCACGGCAGCACCCTCGCAATGGTCCTCTCGATCCTGATCTTTGGCGGGGAGACCCTCTACAACTTTGCGTTGGCGCTCACGATCGGGATCCTTTTCGGCATCTACTCGTCGATCTTCGTCTCCGCGGCGCTCGTGATGTGGCTGGGGGTGACGCGCGAGTCGCTCATCAAGCCGGAACGTAAGAAAGAGGAGGCAGTGGTTTAACGTCTGGGATTTCGAACGCGTCATTGCAGACGCGGAAACTCAGCAGCGCTCCTTGACGGAGCGTGAAGAGAAGGGTAACAGCCTGAACCCGTGCGCCGATTGACGGCCAAGTCGAAAGCACGGATTCAGGCATTCCTCCTTACCGCATCTTCTTCGGATCGAAACCGGTGGCCTGATAGATCATTTCGATCGTCTCTTTGCCAATCCGCGACGCCATCTCCTCGTGCACCGGAATCAGCGCCTTCTTGAGCGCGAGCTTCTCGTCTGGGGTCAGCTCAATGATTTCGCTCGTCCCAGCCTTACGAACCGCCTCAAGTGCCTTGTCGTTCTCCTCCTTCGCGATCGCATTGGCGTATTCGGTCGCTTCCTGCATCGCCTTCTCGAGCTGCGTGCGGATCTCGGCAGGCAACCCTTCCCAGAAGCGCTTGTTGGCGATCACCGCGTAACCGAGATAGCCGTGGTCGGAGAGGGTGACATACTTCTGCACCTCGTGCATCTTCTGGGTATAGAGGTTCGAGGGCGGGTTTTCGGTCCCATCGACCACCCCCGTTTGCAGCGCCTGATAGACTTCGGAGAAGGCCATCACCTGGGGTAGCGCCCCAAGCGCCCGCATCTGCGCTTCGAGCACCTTCGAGGATTGGATGCGCATCTTCAACCCTTTGAAATCCTCAGGCTTACGCAGCGGTTTGTTGGCCGAAAAGACTTTGAAGCCGTTGTCCCAATAGGCGAGCCCCTTGATCCCTTTCGGTTCGAGCGCCTCAAGAAGCTTCTTCCCGACCGGCCCATAGGTGACCTTGTGGAGATCATCATAGCCATCAAAGATGTAAGGAAGGTCGAACGCTTCGAACTGCCGCACCCCCAACGGTCCAAATTTGGCGAGCGACGGGGCAAGAAGATGAACCGCCCCAAGTTGCAGCGCTTCGAGCTCCTCTTTGTCTTTGTAGAGGGTGCTGTTCGGATAGACCTCGACCTTCACCGCCCCATGGGTATATTTTTCCGCGAGCTCCTTGAACTTGAGCGCCCCTTTTCCCTTCGGCGTATCTTCAGCAACGACGTGGCTGAATTTGATCACGATCGGCTCCGCCCCGTGCGCGGCGACGACAATGCCGGCAACAGCGAGTGCCACCAGTAGTCCTCTCACTTTCATAGTCACCTCCGATGAAAGGCTGCCGTTACATCATCCCCAACGCCCGCGGCAGCCACAACGAGAGCGTTGGCCAGTAGGTTACCAAAACCAGGAACAGCAACATCGTCATGAGCCACGGCACCACCGCAACGCTCACCTCGGTGAGCCCTGCACGGGTGATGCCGCTCGCGACAAAGAGGTTCAACCCCACGGGCGGCGTGATCATCCCGATCTCCATGTTCACAGTAACGACGACGCCAAAATGGACCGGGTCGATGCCCAGAGCGACCGCGACGGGAAAGAGGATCGGCGCCAAGATGAGAATGATCGAGCTCGGTTCCATCAGGCTACCCGCTAGGAGCAACAGGATATTGACGATCAGGAGAAACCCAACCGGCCCAAGCCCGAGATCGATGATGAGTTGCGCCAGGCGCTGGGGAATCTGTTCGCTCGTGAGGATGAACGAGAAGAGGACCGCTCCGGAGATGATGAAGAAGAGCATCGACGCCATGTTGGCCGAATCGATCAACACCCGCGGCACGTCGCGCCATCTGAGGTCGCGATAGACAAAGAGCGCGATCACGGCGGCATAGACGGCGCTCATCGCCGCCGCCTCGGTGGCGGTAAAGATCCCGGCGTAGATGCCACCCATGACGATCACGATAAGGAGTAACCCCCAGGTAGCGTCGCGGAACGCCGCCCACCGCTCCGACCACGACGCTTTGGGTTGCCGGGGGAAGCCGTTCTTCTTCGCTTGCCACCAGGTGGTCGCCGCCAACATCAGCGTCAAAACAAGCCCGGGAATCACTCCAGCCATGAAGAGCGCCCCGATCGACGAGTTGGTGGTCACCGCGTACATCACCATCACGATCGACGGGGGAATGAGAATCCCCAAACCGCCGGCGGAGGCGACCGTGCCGATGGCAAACCGGCGGGAGAATCCTTGCTTCAACATCGCCGGGATGAGGATCGAGCCGATCGCGAGCACCGTCGCTGGCGAGGAGCCAGAGACCGCGGCAAAGAGCGCGCACGCCGCGACCGCGGTCATCCCAAGCCCCCCCGTGATGTGGCCGACCATGACGTTCGCGAAGCGGATCATGCGCCGTGCTACTCCGCCACTCGTCAAAAAGTTTCCAGCAAGGATGAAAAAAGGGATCGCAAGGAGCTCAAATTTCTCCACCGCGGAGTACATCTTGAGCGTCACCGACTCGAGGGGGACGTTCGCCATCACCCCCATGAAGAGGAAGACGGTGAGGCCGAGCGCGACCCCGATCGGCATACCGATCGCCATCAAAAGGAAAAGGAGACCGAAAAGCATTGCCGCGTTCATTTACGCCTCCTCCAGCCCGGCAACATGGGCCACCTGGTGGCGAGGCAGTTCGCCACTTCGCCAAAAGCGGAGCAACACCTCGAGAAAGCGCCACGCCATCAATGCGCCGCCCAACGGAATCACCGAATAGACCGCCCATGTCGGCCACTCGAGGTCGGGCGTAATCGGCCCTTCAAAGTAGGGCCCAGGGTCTACCCCCACGGCGGTGTAGAACGCGTAGGCCATGCCGTTCTCCCAGACAAAGCGGGTACCGAACCAGGCGGTCAAAACGCAGAAGAGCAGTCCCGCTGAAAGCCCCAAAGTGACCAGCACTTGCCGCGTCACGCCCGTTGCCCGCTCGGTGACGAGGTCGACCCCGACGTGGATGCCGGTCCGCACCCCATACGCCGCGCCGATTTTGGCCATCCACGCAGCACAGATCAGGGCGAATTCCTGCGCCCAACCGAAATCGCGTGCCAAGAGCCAATCTTGAAGATAGGGGATCGACACCCCGCTGAGGTACCGATGCACGACCGCCACAAAAATCACCACGGTGGTGAGCAGCAACAGAAAACCGATCGACCACTCTTCCAAGTGGTTGAGGAAGGAACGCACCTTCATCAGCACTCTCCAGGATACTGTCGCCGGTCATTATGCGACAATCCTGTACGAAACGCTATTGTGGAATTCCACTATGCCTGGCGTCTCCCGCCAAAGCCCCCTCTTCTGGCCGCCGCTTGTCGCCATGCTCGCCCTCCTTCTTGCCTTGGCCGCCACCGCCCTCTACCAGTGGCGCAGCATCGCGGAGCAGCGTTCTCAGCAACGCATTCAAGACACCCTGTGGCTGCGTCAGTATTTGATCTTTCAGCTCGAAGATCTGCACAATAAATTGAAAAGTGCCAAAGAGGCGCTTTCGGCCCCTGAGGGGGCACTCTCCTTCAGTGTGACGCAGGGGCTTCTCTTTCGTCAGCACAGCGAACTGACACGCCTTGAAATGGTCGCCGCAGCAGAAAACCCTCTGCCCTGCACCGCGCCCCACCCCTGGTCCTTCTCCGCTGCTCCCGATGCAAAACCGCGACTCGTCTGGTGCCAATCGCTCGGCAACGGCCTTGCGCTCGCCGCGCACATCGATCTCTCCGAGCTCCTCGCGCAGGCGCCATGGTGGATTTTGCAGCACTACCATGCCGCACTCTACGACGCCCAGGGCGAACTCCTCGCCGAGCGCGGGGCGACGCGCAATAGCCGTAGCCCAGAGTCACGCTACCGCACGGTGGTCACCCTTCCCGGGGTGGAGTGGATGGTTGAACTGGCCGGAGATCCTCCCGTCACTCCCTTTGCCCAGCGCCTGCTGCTGGCGGCAAGTTTGACGTTGGGTTTGGCGGCGGTGGCCGCGATCGGCTTTGCTGCTCAGGCCACTCAAGCGCGCCTCAAGGCTCTCAAAGCATTGAAGGATGAAGTCGCCTTCCGCCGCGCGATGGAAAACTCACTGACGGTTGGACTTCGCGCGCGGGATCGGAACGGAACAATCCTCTACGTCAACGACGCCTTCTGCGCGATGACCGGTTTTTCCGCCGACGAGTTGATCGGCCGCGCCCCTCCCATGCCCTACTGGGATCCCCAAGAACGGGAGCGGACCGAAACGTTGCACCGCCAGATTCTCGCCGGTGAGGGCCCGAGCGGGGGTTTTGAGATTCTCTTTCGCCGAAAAGATGGCCGACCGCTTGAAGCACTCATATTTGAAGCCCCTCTTGTCGACGGTGACGGGGACCAGATCGGCTGGATGGCGTCGGTGATCGACGTCACCGAACAGCGACAGAAAGAGCGCGAAATGGAGTGGCAGCGCAGCCGACTTGCTGCCCAGGCGCGCCTCATCACCTTGGGGGAGATGGCCGCGGCGATCGCCCACGAGCTCAACCAACCCCTGCTGGCGATCGCCAGCTACGCGAGTGGCGCGCGCCACCTGCTTTCCGCCCAAGGGAGAGAGACGGCGACCTCCCCAGCTGTCGAAGAGGCGCTTGCGGCGATCGAACGTCAGGCGCTGCGTGCCGGGGAGGTGGTTCGGCGAATCCGCCACTTCAGTCGCCACCGAGAGCCGCTCTACGCCCCCCATCCCCTGCCCGCCCTCGTTGCCGAGGTCGTGCAACTGGTCGAGCCGCTGGCACGACGAAGTGGCGTGCACATCATGATCGAAGCGGCAGAGGAGGTTGTCGTTCATGTCGATGCGATCCTCTTCCAACAAGCGATCGCCAATCTGCTGATCAACGGAATCGAAGCAGCTGCCGAACCAGATGCGATCGCCCATCGAGTCACACTCTCGTGGCGGCCACACCAGGCCGAGCGCATGGTCGAGATCACCCTGCGCGACTGGGGACCCGGTTTGGTCGAGAAGGAGTGGGAACAGCTTGGGGAGGCGTTTGTCACCCACAAACCCGACGGAGTGGGCTTGGGATTGTGGGTGACCCGCTCTGTGGTCGAAGCCCATCGCGGGCAGTTGCGGGTCGAACGACACCCGGACGGGGGGACGGTGGCAACACTCCTCATCCCCTGTGCTTCTCCTCACCAGGAGGTGCAACCCCTGCAACCGCCAGAACTGGGCACTCATCGGACGGCGGAGCAGCGATGAGCCCCCAGGTACCGATCTTTCTCATCGACGACGACGCCGACGTCCGGGAAGCGCTGCGCTGGATGCTTGCAGCGCGCGGTTTCTCAGTGCGCGATTTTCCCTCTGTGGCCGCCTTCCTTGCAGCCACACCCGCCACAGCCCGAGGCGTCGTCGTGATGGATCTTCGGATGCCCGAAATAGATGGCCTCAACGGCCAGGCGCTCCTTCGCCACCACGGTTACACGCTCCCGATCCTTTTTCTCACCGCGCACGGCAATGTGCCGAGCGCTGTCGTCGCGCTCAAACAGGGCGCGTTTGACTACCTCGAAAAGCCGATCAGCGGGGATCTGCTGGTGGCCAAGCTCGGGGAGGCGATCCGCTTCGAAGCGCACCTCTGGGAAGAGCGGCAGCGCGAAGCGCGTTGGACAGAAGGGGTGGCCAAATTGACTGAACGCGAACGCGAAGTGCTCTCCTTGACGCTTCAAGGGCTACCAGCGAAGACGATCGCTGAGCGGCTCGGGATTACGGTGCGCACAGTAGAGGTCCATCGGGGCCATCTCTTCGAGAAACTCGGGGTGAAGAGTGCGCTCGAGCTCGCAACCCAGATGCCCGTGCAGCTACGCACCAGCCTGATCGAGCAACGCGCGTCAGACTCGTCGGGCTAGTTCGCTCGCTTTCCCGGTGTAGTCGCCCGGCGTCATCGCCAGCAGGCGCGACTTGACCGCTTCGGGGAGCGGCAGGCTGCTGACGAATTCGCGCAGCCGTTCGGGGGTGATTCTCTGACCCCGGGTGAGCGCTTTGAGCTGTTCGTAGGGGTTGGGGAGGCCATAACGGCGCATCACCGTCTGCACCGCTTCGCCGAGCAACTCCCAAGCGTCGTCGAGGTCAGAAGCAATCGCCGCGGCGTCGACGTCGAGTTTCGCCAAACCTTTGGCGAAACTGTCGAGCGCCAGGAGCGTGTGGCCAAAAGCAACGCCGAGGTTGCGCAGCACCGTCGAGTCGCTGAGGTCACGCTGCAGGCGCGAGATCGGGAGCTTCTCGGCAAAGTGGCGAAAAAGGGCATTCGCCACCCCCAGATTCCCTTCAGCATTTTCGAAGTCGATGGGATTGACCTTGTGCGGCATCGTCGACGAGCCTACTTCGCCCGCTTTGAGTCGCTGGCGGAAGTAGCCGAGCGAAATATAGGTCCAGATGTCGCGTGCCGCATCGATCAAGATGGTGTTGGTGCGGGCAATCGCATCGGAGAGTTCGGCAATCGCGTCGTGCGGCTCGATCTGGATGGTGTAGGGGTTGAAAGTGAGCCCCAACGACTCGATGAAGCGGCGGTTGATCGCCTCCCAGTCGAGCTCTGGGTAGGCAGCGAGGTGGGCGTTGTAGTTCCCGACCGCGCCGTTGAACTTGGCAGTGAGCGCCACTGCCGCGATCCCCGCCCGCGCACGCTCGAGACGCGCGACGATGTTGGCGAGCTCTTTGCCAAGCGTCGTCGGGCTCGCGGGCTGACCGTGGGTCCGCGCCATCATCGCGAGGTCGGCGTGCTCATGCGCCATGGTGCGCAGCGTTGCGACCACCGCGTCAAGTTGCGCAAGCACAACGCGCCGGCCAGCCGCGAGCATCAGCGCATGGGCGACGTTGTTGATGTCTTCGCTCGTACAGGCGAAATGGACGAACTCTTTCGCGGCGGAAAGCTGCGGCAGCACCGCCAACCGCTCCTTCAGCCAATATTCGACCGCTTTGACGTCGTGGTTGGTTTCGCGCTCGATCGCCTTGATGCGCTGAGCGTCGGCTGCCGAGAAGTCGCGTGCAAGCCGTTCGACCTCCGTTCGGGTGGCCTCATCAAGCGGCGGCACTTCGGCGATCTCTGGGGTGGCTGAGAGGTGCAGAAGCCACGCTACCTCGACGCAGACCCGCGCGTGGATGAGCCCCCACTCTGAGAAGATCGACCGCAGAGGGTCGAGCTTTGCGGCATAGCGCCCATCGAGCGGCGAAAGGGCAAAGAGGGTCGCGTGGGGGGAAAGCGTCACGTCACTCGGCGCGGCAGGAAAGAAGGGAAAAGAAGGAGATTGTTGGGATTCAGTCATCGCAAAGGCCCTCAACTGCGGTATTCGGCATTGATCTTGACGTAATCGTAGGAGAGGTCGCAGGTCCAGACGGTTGCCGCGGCGGAACCCCGCCCCAGATCGATGCGGATCGTGAGCTCAGCGGCCTTCATGATGCGGGAAGCGACCTCCTCCTCATAGCTCGCCGCACGGCCGCCCGCTTCAGCAACGAGGGTCGTTTCCTCTCCGTTCGCGAGCCAGACGCGCACCTGCGAAGAGTCGAGGTCGCTGATTCCAGCGTAGCCGATCGCCGCGAGGATCCGCCCGAGGTTCGGGTCGGAGGCAAAGAGCGCGGTTTTTACGAGCGGCGAATGGGCCACCGCATAGGCAACCTGGCGGCACTCGTCACGGTTTCGCCCCCCCTCGACGGCAATGGTGACGAATTTGGTGGCACCTTCCCCATCCCGGACAATCGCCTGGGCGAGCCATTCGGCAAGCGAGGTGAGCGCGGCACGAAAGCGCTCGGAGTCGGGGCCATCCCCCGTGAGCTCGGGTCCGGTGCGGCGGGTCGCGACGACGACGAACGAGTCGTTGGTGGAGGTATCGCCATCGACGGTAATGGCGTTGAACGACCGGTCAGCGACCTCCCGGACCAGCGCGTCGAGCCACCCCGGGGCAACCCGCGCGTCGGTGGCGATGAAGCCGAGCATCGTCGCCATGTTCGGCCGGATCATCCCCGCCCCTTTGCTGATGCCGGTAAGCGTCACGCTACTCCCATCCGAGAGGGTGACGGTGCGGCTCGCCCCCTTGGGCACCGTATCGGTGGTCATGATCGCTTCGGCCGCTGCGGCCCAACCGGAGGGGGTGAGCGCAGCGATCGCGCGCGGCAGCGCGGCCTCCACCTTCGCAACGGGGAGCGGCTCGAGAATCACCCCCGTGGAAAAGGGGAGTACCGTCTCAGGGGGGATGGCAAGCGCCTCGGCGACAGCGGCGCAGGTACGCTCGGCATCGCGTAGCCCCGCAGCGCCCGTTCCCGCGTTCGCAACACCGGTGTTGATCACAAGCGCCCGGACGCGACCAGCGGTGGCCGCAAGATGGCGGCGACAGATCTCGACCGGCGCCGCACAGAAACGGTTCCGGGTAAAGACCCCTGCCGCGATCGTCCCTTCGTCGCACGCGATTACAGTGAGATCGCGCCGGTTCGCTTTGCGAATCCCCGCCTCTGTCGTTCCGACGCGTACACCGGGAACCGCGAGTAAAGTTTCAGGGTGAAATTCCAGATTCACAGCCATCGACTGCTCCTCTCGCAACAGGGCCGGTTTTACACCAACCGGCCATGACAATGTTTGTATTTTTTCCCCGAACCGCACGGACAGGGGTCGTTGCGCCCCACTTTCGGGAGCGCATGGCGAAGCGGCTCCCCTTTGGCAGCGGGTTCTTGGGCGTCGTTCTGCGCGGAAGGAGCACTCGCAACCTCCGGATGTTCGTAGTGCACCGCCTGGAGTTCCGGCTCGTGCTGAACCACCTCCTCGACCGCCTCGGGGGCTTGGATGCGAACGGTCATGAGAATCTGGACGACATCGCGCCGGATCGCCTCGAGCATCGCTTCAAAGAGTTCGAACGCCTCGCGTTTGTACTCCTGTTTCGGATTCTTCTGGGCGTAGCCCCGCAGATGAATCCCTTGGCGCAGGTGGTCCAACGCCGCAAGATGCTCGCGCCAGTGCTGATCGATGCTCTGGAGCAGCAGCGACCGTTCGAATTGGGCCCAAGCATGCGGGTCGACCAACCCCTTTTTCTCGGCGTAGACCCGATCGGCCTCAGCCAGAATCCGGGCGAGCATCGCTTCGTCGCTCAAATCGGGTTCCGCTTCGAGCCACCCTTGAATCGGCAGAGGAAGAGCGAACTCCCCTTCGAGCGCCTTCTCGAGTCCCGCAAGATCCCACTGCTCGACGATGCTGTCGTGCGGGACATAGGTGCGGAAGGTGTCGGTCAAGACGCCGGCGCGCATCTCGTCGATCATCTCGGCAACCGACTCGGCATCCACCACTTCGTTGCGTAGCGCATAGAGGACTTTGCGCTGTTCGTTGGCGACGTCGTCGTACTCGAGGAGCTGTTTGCGGATATCGAAGTTGTGCTGCTCGACGCGGCGCTGCGCGGTCTCGAGCGCCCGCGTCACCATCGGGTGCTCGATCGCCTCCCCCTCCGGCATCTTGAGGCGCACCATCAGCGCGTTGAGTCGGTCGCCAGCGAAGATTTTAAGGAGCGGGTCCTCGAGCGAAAGATAGAAGCGCGACGAACCGGGGTCGCCCTGCCGGCCGGCGCGCCCGCGCAACTGGTTGTCGATCCGGCGCGATTCGTGCCGTTCCGTCCCGATGATCCTGAGCCCCCCCGCTTCGATCACTTTGCGGTGGTTCTCTTGCCACTCCTGTTCGAGCGCCGTGATCCGCGCCTTTTTCTCCTCGTCGGAGAGATGGGGGTCGTTGGCGATCGCTTCCACCTGTGGTTTGATATTGCCGCCGAGAATGATGTCGGTGCCGCGGCCCGCCATGTTGGTGGCGATCGTCACCATCCCCGGGCGACCTGCCTGAGCAATGATCTCCGCTTCCCGCGCGTGCTGTTTGGCGTTCAGCAGCTGATGCGGAATCCCTTTTTTCTTGAGAAGCCCCGAGAGGAATTCGTTCACCTCGATCGAAGTCGTCCCGACGAGGACCGGTTGGCCACGGGCGCGGCACGCTTCGATCTCCTCGACCACCGCCTGCCACTTCTCTTTGGCGGTGCGGTAGATGCGGTCGTTCTCGTCGATGCGGATCATTGGGCGGTTGGTGGGGATGATCACCGTCTCCAAGCCGTAGATCTGCTGGAATTCGTAGGCTTCGGTGTCGGCGGTACCGGTCATCCCCGCCAGTTTTTCGTACATGCGGAAATAGTTCTGGAAGGTGATCGACGCGAGCGTCTGGTTTTCGGCGCGGATCGGCACCCCCTCTTTCGCTTCGATCGCCTGATGAAGCCCCTCCGACCAGCGCCGCCCGGGCATCAAGCGACCGGTGAATTCGTCGACGATGATGATTTCACCATCTTGCACGACGTAGTGCTGGTCGCGGTGAAAGAGGGCGTGCGCGCGCAACGCGGCAAAGAGGTGGTGCATCAGTGTGATGTTGCGAGGGTCATAGAGGCTCGAGCCTTCCGGCAACAACCCGTGCTGCGCGAGGATGCGCTCGACCTTTTCAAACCCCTGTTCGGTCAACAGCACCTGGCGCGCTTTGAGGTCGACGGTGTAGTCGCCCGCCTCAACCACCTCCCCCTCGGCCATCTTCTGTTCTGTGAGGTAAGGGATGATCGCGTTGATTTTGACGTAGAGCTCGGTGTGATCCTCGGCTTGCCCGGAGATGATGAGCGGGGTGCGCGCCTCATCGATCAGGATCGAGTCGACCTCGTCGACGATCGCGTAGTAAAGCCCCCGTTGGACGCGATCCTCAGGGCGGTAGACCATATTGTCGCGCAGGAAATCGAAACCAAATTCGTTATTCGTCCCATAGGTGATGTCGCAGCGGTAGGCAGACTGCTTGGCAGCATGGTCCATTCCCGGTAAATTGACGCCGACTGTGAGCCCAAGGAAGCGGTGCAATCGCCCCATCCACTCGGCATCCCGTCGGGCAAGGTAGTCGTTGACGGTCACGACATGGACCCCTTTGCCGGTGAGCGCGTTGAGGTACGACGGAAGCGTTGCGACCAAGGTCTTTCCTTCACCGGTGCGCATCTCGGCAATCTTTCCCTGATGGAGCGCAATGCCGCCAATCAACTGGACTTCGAAGTGGCGCATCCCGAGGACCCGTTTTCCAGCCTCCCGCACCACTGCAAACGCCTCCGGCAAAAGGGCGTCGAGACTCTCGCCATTTTCGAGCCGCGTTTTGAACTCCGCCGTCTTACCCTGGAGCTCCTGATCGCTCAACGAAGCGACCGTGGGCTCAAGCGCATTGATCCGCTCGACCACCTTGCGGTACTCTTTGATCAGCCGGTCGTTGCGACTACCGAAAATCTTTTTCAAAAGGTTGCCGATCATGCTAAATTCCGTGCTGCTACGCGTCAAAAGCGAAGTGTATCATGACCTTTCAGCGACTTCCTGAGGCGCTTGCCGGTGAAGACCGCTTGCGCGAACTGCAACGGCAAGGGCTGTGGCTGTGGCAGGTGCGTCGGGCGCTCAACGAACTTTTGCCTCCTGAATGGTGCGCCCATTTGGCTGTTGGGCGGTTTGATGCGGGGCAACTCACGGTGATGAGCCCGTCGGCGCTGGTGGTCGCCAAATTGAAGCAGATGACCCCGACGCTCATTGCCGAGCTCAACCGCCGCGGATTTCCCATCGCAGCGATTCGCTGGCGCGTCCGCCCGGAACTTGCCGAACAACTTCCCCAGATAGGAGATGCAGGGTCCGAAAGGGGGGCACCACGCGCGCTTTCACCCGCTGCGGTTGCAGCGCTTCAGGAGTTCCTCACGCAAATCCCTTCCGATGAGCCCCTAGCGGTTTCGCTCGCTCGCTGGTTGGAGCGGAGAGCTTCAAAGAGCGATGAGCCGCTCGAGGAGAAAGAGGAGGAGATAGAGCAGCAGAAGCGCAACGCCCCCTAGAGCGATCCGACCTGCCCACTGGGCCCACCGCCGCTCACCGGTCAACAAAAAAGCGGTCACCAAAGCGATCGCCGCGACGACGGTAACGACGAGGATAAGGCGAAAAGCGATCACGGGAGCGGCAAAGCCCTTAATTGCGGCAATGGAAGAAGGGCGGGACGACGATGGGGCCAGGGGAGAAACTCTCCCTGCGCTGGATCGTCGGTAAAGGTCACCCACTCCCAGGCACGCGCATCGGCTAAAAGCGCGCGGATCAAGCGGTTGTTGAGGGCATGGCCCGACTTGAACGCCCGGTAGTGAGCAAGGAGCGGGTGCCCAAGCACATAGAGGTCACCGATCGCGTCGAGAATTTTGTGGCGGACAAATTCGTCGCCCGTGCGGAGCCCGCCGGCGTTGAGCACCCGGTATTCGTCGAGCACGACCGCGTTGTCGAGACTGCCACCCCGCGCGAGACCCATCTGCTGCAGCTGCTCGACCTCATGGACAAACCCAAAGGTCCGCGCCCGCGCCACCGCCTGGAGATAGCTCTCTTCAGCGAAATCGACCGTTGCTTCGGTCTTGCTCGCCGCAATGGCCGGGTGGTCGAACGCGATCTGGAAGCTCAAACGAAAGCCGTCAAAGGGTTCGAGCCGCGCCCACTTCTCCCCTTCGCGCACCTCGATCGTTTGGGTGACGCGCAAAAAGCGGCGCGGCGCATGCTGCGCAACGGTTCCTGCCTCAAGAAGGAGCAAGACAAACGGCGCGGCGCTCCCATCCATGATCGGGACCTCTGGGCCATCGACCAGGATTCTCACGTTGTCGACGCCGACCCCCGCAAGCGCCGAGAGGAGGTGTTCGATCGTCCCGACGGTGACGCCGCCGCGCCCCACCCCGGTACAGAGCCGCGTCTCACTCACCGCATCGGCGGTAACGGGGATCTCCACTTCCGGATGGTGATCGATGCGAACGAACCGGATCCCCGAATCGGGCGGCGCGGGTTCGAGCCGCAACGTCACTTTGACGCCGCTGTGAAGCCCCACGCCAACCGTCTCGGCAGGACGGGCAAGGGTTCGTTGCGCGATCACCGAAGAGCCTCAATCGTTCTGTTTGCGAAGAAACGCGGGGATGTCGAGTCGGTCGATACCGCGGTTCTGGGTCAGATGATCGACGAAAGAGCGGACCGTTTTGCGCGGGGCTCCTCGGGGCGAACGAATCGCTTTATTCGCCTCAACCGTCGTACCTACTTGAGGCCGGGCGGGGGGAGCGCCGTTCGCACCCACAGAGGAGCCGTAGGTGCCGGTCGCGCGCGCCTCTTCCCAATGTTCGCTCGCAGCGCTTCGCCGACCCGCTCCCAAACCGGTGGCAACGACCGTGACCCGAATTCGATCTTCCATCGAATCGTCGAAAACGGTTCCGTACTTGACAAACGCCTCTGGCGCGGCAAAACCTTGAATGGCACGAACAGCGTCTCGCACTTCGCTCATCTTGAGGGAACTTCGGGTGGCGGTGATGTTGATCAACACGCAGCGCGCACCCGAAAGTTCAGTTCCTTCGAGGAGCGGGCTCACAGCCGCCTGCTCGGCGGCGATCCGGGCGCGATCGACCCCGCTCGCCTCCGCCGACCCCATCATCGCCCGTCCCATCTCGGCCATCGCCGTGCGCACATCCTGAAAGTCGACATTGACCATCCCCGGGACGTTGATGATCTCGGCAATCCCTGCGACGGCATTTTTGAGCACATCATCGGCCGCTTTGAAACATTCGTCGAGCGAGGCGTCATCGCCATAGACTTCGAGCAGTCGGTCGTTCAGAACGACAATCAGGGAATCGACGTGGCGGGTGAGCTCTTCGATCCCGCTTTCGGCGACGCGATCGCGATTCTCGAACTCAAAGGGTTTGGTGACCACCGCAACCGTCAATATCCCCATCTCTTTGGCGATCTCCGCGATCACCGGCGCAGCACCCGTTCCCGTCCCTCCCCCCATGCCGGCGGTAAGAAAGATCATGTGGGCGCCGTCGAGCACCTCGGCGATTTTGTCACGGCTTTCAAACGCCGCTTCCCGGCCCGCCTCCGGCTTTGAGCCAGCCCCCAGGCCACTCTTCCCCAATTGCAGTTTCGTTGGAGCCAAAGCCCGGGAGAGGGCTTGGGAATCGGTATTGACGGCGACAAATTCGACACCCGCGACGCCTTCCCGAATCATGTGATCGACCGCGTTACACCCTGCGCCACCGACACCCAAAACGCGAATCACCGTTTTGGCCTCTGAGCGTTCGACCACCTCTTCCAGTGCGCGCAATACCATGACTATGCTCCACAGAATTTGAGTTGATTGTACCCCAAGTGGGTCACCATACGGGGCTCGATCCCCTCACCCAACGTAAGAGCCGGGAGAACCACCCTCCTGCTGCCCTCTCGCGCCACGTGGCAGCGTCACCCCATTGCGCATGAAGAAGGCCACTGACCGCCGCATAAGCAGGATCTTCCCATTTTTCCGTATCGTTACTCAAATAGGGAATCCCGACACGCGCCGGTGCAGCAAAGACCTCTTCGGCAAGATCCACGATACCACTCAATTTGGCTGTCCCCCCGGTGAGGACCACTCCGGCACCGATCTGCTCTTCGAGCCCCTGCTGCCGGAGTGCCGCCAGAGCCATCTCGAAGATCTCCTCGACTCGGGGGTGGATGATGTCCACCAGGCGCTGGCGGGCCAACCGGCGCGGCGGACGATCGCCGATGGTTGGCGCTTCGACCACCTCATCGGCCGTGACCCAGTGGTAGGATGCCGCGCCAAAGGTGCATTTGAGCTTTTCGGCCTCTGGAGCGGGTGTCCGCAGCGCAATCGCCAGGTCGTGGGTGATACGATCCCCCCCCACGGGGAACGAGGCGGTGTAGCGAACCGCACCTCGGCAATAGACCACCATGTCGGTCGTCCCCGCGCCGATGTCGAGCAGCACCACCCCAAGATCCTTTTCGTCTTCGGTCAACACCGCCTGGGCAGAGGCCAAGCCTTGCACCATCAGGGTCGTGAGATCCAATCCGGCACGCCGGATACACTTCACGAGATTGTGGGTCGCACTCTTCATGCCGGTCACGACATGAACCCGCACCCCGAGTTTCCGGCCAGTCATCCCGACTGGATTGACGATGCCCCCGAGATCGTCGAGCAAAAACTCCTGGACCAACGCGTGCAGGAGCTGCCGATCGTCGGCGACCGGCAAACTCTTTGCCACCGCAAGGACGTTGGCGACATCTTGCGCGGTGACCTCGGGCGTACGCAGCGTCACCTCCCCTTCGTTCTCCAAACAGCTCAAGTGGGCACCGCTGATCGTCGCGCGCACTTCGCGAAAGGGTTGCGCCACTTTGTGTTGCAACGCTTCAGCAATCTGGGTAACGACCGCAAGGGTGGCGTCGATATTGACAACGACACCCTGACGCAATCCTGCTGCCGTTGCGCGCTCCGCAAGGTGCAGAACTTCAACCCCCCCCTCACGGCGGCGGGAAGCCGCAACTGCAACGGTCTTCGCGCTGCCAATGTCGAGCGCCAGAAAAGGGGCAGCCTCATCTTTCATCCCCGTCCCCTCTTTTCCTCTTTGACCTCTTTGGCAAGAGCGGGCATTGAGACGGCAAAACCGCGTTCGTGACGAAGATCGACACGCACCGGCACAGCGCCCAGACGCCCGACCAATTCGCTCCACCGTTGTCCCAACCACGCCACCCGCTGTGCCGCCACCGCTGGCGAGGCGACCATTCCCAGAACCCATTCCGCCGATTCAGCAAAGGAGAGGGTCACCCCACCTTGCCGGGAGAAGGTGAGCCCCTCGAGGTGGATCGTTTCGGGAACTTTTCCCACCACAGCGTGGAAAAAGCGCAACGCATCCGCCAGTTGCTCAGCCGGGGCCGCAACCCAAATCCCCGCTTCATTTGCCGGTGACAGGCGGTTCTCGAACGGGCGGCCGTGGGCATCGAGCCAATACCACCGATCGTCGTCGAGGTTGCGCCAACGGAGCACCGGCATCCGGAGCGCCAACGCAACCTCGAGACGGCTGGGCCAGATCCGCTCAATCCGCACCGCGCCAATCGCCGGTTCCGCTTTGAGTCGCTCCGTCAACCCGACCAGATCGACCGTCCAGAGCGACTCCCCACGGAGATGCCACGCGAGTTGCTCGGCAATGCGGTCGAGATCGATCGTTGCCGGCTCTCCTTCCACCACGCGGAGAGAGACGTCAGCAATGGGTGTCCAGAGGTGTTTGCGCGCAAGCGGCGCCAGCGCGACACCCCATAAAACAAGACTCGCCACCACGGCAAAACGGGTCGCCCATCGCCACCGCTGCAGGGTTTTTACCCGGTTCGACACGGAATCGCTCCTTTGAGCCGAGCGGTAGTGAGGATGCGGGCACAGAGCGCTTCGAAGGAGATCCCGACGGCACGTGCCGCCATGGGTACCAGCGAGTGGTCGGTCATCCCCGGCGCGGTGTTCATCTCCAACAGTTTCGGTCCGTCGCGATCCCAAAGGAGATCGACCCGCCCCCACCCTTCGCACCCCAACGCGTCGCGCGCCGCACGAACGAGCTGCGTGAGCATCGTCCTCTCAGCGTCGCTCAGCTGCGCGGGACAGTGGTAACGGGTCTCGTTGCTCTCATATTTGTGGTAGAAGTCGTAATTCCCCGCCGGCGTTTCGATCTCGATTGCCGGAAGAATCTCCTCCCCGAGAAACGCGACGGTTAATTCTCGCCCATTGATGCACCGCTCGACCAACGCCTCTTCATCAAAAGAGAGCGCCGCGGCGATTCGCGCAGCGAGTTCGCGCTCATCCTCTGCCGACCCGGCGCCGACGCTCGACCCTTCATGAACCGGTTTGACAAACCAAGGGGGGGGCACCTGACGGGCAAACGCGGCAACAACACCCTCAGGATCGCGTTCCCACTCGGCCCGTACCACCCGGTAGCCAGGAATCACAGGGAGTCCGAGCGCTTGCCAGATCAATTTCGTCCGCCATTTGTCCATCGCGAGCGCGCTCGCAAGAACGCCACTTCCCGTGTAGGGGATCTGCAGCCATTCCAAGATCGCTTGGGCGGTGCCATCCTCACCCCCCCGCCCGTGGAGGATCACAAACGCTTTTGCGACCCCCTCTTCCTTCAGATCACTCCAATCGCACTCTTGGGGGTCGAAACGAACCACCTCATACCCCAGGCGGGTGAGCGCCTGCGCCACTGCCTCGCCAGAGCGCAACGAGATCGCCCGTTCTGACGACGTTCCACCCAACAGAACCGCAACCCGCTCGTTCATGGCTTCCCTTTCGCATAGGGCTGCAAAAGCCGTGGCAACGCCCCGATCGACCCTGCGCCCATACTGAGCACCACGTCCCCCTCTTGGACCACCGCGGTAAGCGCCTCAGGCACCGCATCGACCGTCTCGACGAATAGGGGCTCGACCCGGCGGCGCATCCGAACGGCGCGCGCGAGCGCTCGACCATCCGCTGCCGGTATCGGCTCTTCGCCCGCCGGATAAACTTCAGTCAAAACCAGGCCATCGACCTCCGAGAGCACCTGGGCAAAATCGTCAAAGCAGTCACGGGTGCGCGTGTAACGGTGCGGCTGGAAAACGAGCACCAGCCGTCGCTCGGGAAACGCGAGCCGCGCCGCTTCGATCGTCGCCGCCAACTCGCGCGGGTGGTGCCCATAATCGTCGACAAGCTCAAACGAGACGGTCTCGCCATTCGGGCGAGGGAGAGAAAAGAGCCCGTGACGCTCGAACCGCCTCGCGACCCCACGAAAGCCGGCCAGTGCGCGCGCAATCGTCGCATCGTCGACGCCGAGCTCGCTGGCCACAGCCGCCGCGGCCAACGCGTTGCGCACATTGTGCGTTCCCAATAACCCCATCGTCACCGGAGTGCGCCGCTCCTCGCCATTGGTCCGCACCAGGGTGAAATGGGTTTTACCGTCACGCACTTCGACCCCCTCGGCGCGGACCTGCGCCTGCGGGTGGAAACCGTAGGAGACCACGACCCGGCTACACCGCTCGGCCACATCGCGCACCGGGGGGTCATCCCAGCAGAGCACTGCGACCCCCCAAAAAGGTAGGCGGTGGAGAAATTCGAGAAAGTGGCCCTTCAACCGCTCGAAATCGTGGCCGTAGGTCGCCATGTGGTCGGCGTCGATGTTGGTCACCACCGCCATCACCGGCGAGAGGTGGAGAAACGACGCGTCGGACTCATCCGCTTCGGCGACCAGAAACTCCCCCGACCCCAAGCGCGCGTTGCTTCCGGCAGCAAGGAGCCGCCCACCGATCACGAAGGTCGGGTCGAGCCCTGCTTCTGCAAGAATCGTCGCCACCAACGAGGTGGTCGTCGTTTTGCCGTGGGTGCCGGCAATGGCAATCCCCTGCCGAAAACGCATCAGCTCCGCCAGCATCTCGGCACGGGGCACTACGGGAATTCGCCGCTCCCGCGCCGCAACCCACTCGGGGTTATCCGGGGCGATCGCAGAAGAGACGACCACGACGTCCACCTCCTGCAGGTGGGCCGCGTCGTGGCCGCGATAGACCGTCACCCCGAGACGCCGCAGCCGCTCGACCGTCGCGTTCTCCGCAAGGTCGGAACCGCTGACAGCAAACCCCATCTGGACCAGCACCTCGGCGATCCCACTCATCCCTACGCCGCCGATCCCGATAAAATGGACTTTTTTTACCCGATGTCTCATCGAACCATCCACGCGTCAATCTCAACGGCGATGCGCTCGTGCGCGTCACGCACCCCAAATTCATAAGCCCGCAGCGCCAACTGGGTTGCCTCTTCCCGTGAGGTGCCCTGCAACCACTCGGCAAGGCGCTGGGGGGTAAGCGCCTCTTCGCGCGTCACGAGCGCCGCCCCGTGGTCCACCAGCCAGCGGGCGTTTGCGTACTGATGGTCATCGACTGCGTAGGGGTAGGGAACAAAATGGGCCGCGACGCCTACGGCAGCAATTTCTGAGACGGTCATCGCCCCCGCTCGGCAGAGCACCCAATCGGCTTCGGCCAACGCCTTCCCGATATCGGTAATGAAGGGCTCACACGTGGCCGCCACTTGCGCTTCACGATAGGCAGCCAATGTCGCGGCAAAATCGCGCTCACCGGTCTGGTGGCGAACGATCGGGCGCTTACCCTCAGGAAGCAATTGTAACGCCTGGGGCAGAAATCGGTTGAGCCGTTGGGCGCCGAGACTGCCGCCGAGGACCAAGAGGCGCAGCGGTCCCTCACGGTCACGGTAGCGTTCAGCGGGTGGGGGCTCATGAAGGAGGCTCTCCCGCACGGGGTTGCCGACAACCACCCCTTGACGGAGCACGTGGGGAAAGGCGGTGAGCACCCGGTCGGCAAGGGGCGCAAGCAAGCGGTTCGCCATGCCAGCGCGCGCGTTCTGCTCATGGATCACGAGCGGCAAACGGAAAAGCTTTCCCGCTAGCGCGGCAGGAACTGAGACGTACCCGCCAAAGGTCGCAACGACGGCCACCTTTTCGGTGCGAAGCACTTGACGTGCCCGTGCAACCGCCTGGGTGAGCGCAACGGGAAGCCCCGCCCAGCGCCGCCAGCCTTTGCCCCGCACTTGGCCAAACTGGAGGTCATAAAAGGGAATCGCATGCTCCGTGGCAACGCGCGCCTCCATTCCCGTCGCGTTACCGAACCAGAGGACACGCCGGTTGCGCCGCCGCAACGCCTCAGCCACCGCAAGTGCTGGGAAGATGTGCCCCCCCGTCCCCCCCGCGGCGACTGCTACGACTTGAGTGGTGTGCGCTGCGCACATAGTTGGCGCATCTCCCATTCGGCACGCATCACAAAACCGACCGCCAGCAGGTTCATCACCAGCGCCGAACCGCCGTAGCTCATAAAGGGCAGCGCCAACCCTTTGGTCGGCAAAACACCGACATTGACCCCCATGTTGATCGCCGCCTGAAGACCTATACCGATCGCTACCCCGATCACGGCAAGTCCGGCAAAATAGGATTCGACCTTCACCAACCGCTGCCCGATCGTAAAGATCCGCCACACGAGGAGAGCAAAAAGCGCTCCCACCGTGACGACTCCCGTCCAGCCGAGCTCCTCACCCACCACCGCCAAAATGAAATCGGTATGGGCTTCAGGGAGGTAGAAGAGCTTTTCGATACTCCCCCCCAACCCCACCCCGAACCAGTCACCCCGACCCAACGCGATCAGCGCATGAGTCAGTTGGTACCCCTTTCCGAGCGGATCAGACCACGGGTCGAGAAAAGCAACGAGACGACTCATGCGGTAGGGCGAGGTGACAATGAGCGCCGCAAAAAAGAGTGTGGCCAGCATCAAGAGCCCTCCGACGATCCGCCAGCTCAACCCCCCGAGAAAGAGGATACCAAACGCAACGGCGCTGATCACCACCAGCGAACCGAAATCGGGTTGCAACAGGAGAAGCAGCCCCACCCCGGCGATCACCCCAGCAAAGGGGAGAAAGCCCCGCCACAAGTTATCCATCATCGCAAATTTACGTACGGTGTACCGCGCAGCAAAAAGGGCGATCGTGAACTTGACGATCTCTGCGGGTTGGATATTGACTGGCCCCAGCGCAATCCAGCGCCGCGCGCCATTGACGGTCTTTCCGATTCCGGGGAGAAGCACCATCCCAAGGAGCAGCAACGACGCCGCAAAAAGCCAAAGGCCGTTCTCTTCCCACCAGCGAACCGGCAACCGGTAGGTCCACCACGCCGCGGCAAGCCCCGCGAGCGCAAAGAGCAATTGGCGGACGAGAAAGAAGTAGGGGTTACCCATCCGCTCGGCGGCAATCGCGATGCTCGCGGAGTAGACCATCACCAATCCCCAGCCGACCAGAATCAGCGTCGGCCACAACAACCACGGATCGGGGGCTCCGGGGCGGTCAAAATGGGGGCGAAGCTGCTCAGGCAGCCAAACATGAGAGGGGACCTCGAAGCCTCCGCCATTTGCTTTCTGATCCCACGGACGCAGCCAACTGCTCATGGAGCCTGCTCCGAAAAGGCCGCCAGCGCCTCTCTAACCGCTGCGACAAACCGTTCAGCCCGCTCGCGATAGTCGCGAAATTGGTCCCAACTGGCGCAAGCAGGAGAGAGCAACACCACCTCCCCCGGGGTGGCGTCGCGTGCCGCTGCGGCTACCGCCTCTTCGAGTGTCGCGAAGCAAAAGAGCGGAACCCCCGCGGCCGCCAATGCTGCAGCGATCTGCTCTCGGTCGCGGCCAAAGAGGTAGGCAGCACGCACGCGCCCGTGCGCGGCCGCAGCAAGGGGAGCAAACGCCTGCCCCTTGCCGTCACCGCCCGCCAACAGACGAATCGGCTCATCCAGTGCGGCAATCGCCGCCGCAGTCGCACCGACATTGGTTCCCTTGGAATCCTCGATAAAGCGGACGCCATCGGCGCGGGTCGCGACCAAAACCATCCGGTGCGGCAGCCCCCGAAACCCGCGGAGTGCTTCGGGCAAACGCTCATCCCAACCGGTCAGATGGGTCACGAGCGCGAGCGCCGCCAAAGCGTTGAGCTGGTTGTGGCGCCCCAAAAGAGGGAACTCATCGACGGGGAGTACGCGACAGCTCCCCCACGTGAGCCACCGCACACCCGAGTCGCGCGTCACCCCCCACGCGTCGGCGTCAGGGGGGGCATCGAGACCGAAGGTCGTGACGTGCCCCGTCCGATCGGTCGAAGGGAGCCACGCCGCGACGCCAGGGTCGTTTCGCGGCAGCACCGCGAGCTCGACGCCCTCGAGAATCCGCGCTTTCGCTGCCGCGTACGCCGCCATTGAGCCATGGCGGTCGAGATGATCTTCGCTGAGGTTGAGAATCGTCGCCGCTGTAGCTCGAAATGCCCCCGCCGCTTCGAGTTGGAAGCTCGAAAGTTCCACCACCCACGCTTGCGGCCACGGACGTCCCGTTTGATCCCGCTCAAGCGCCTCGGCCAGCAAAGGTTTACCGAAGTTTCCGAGTGGCGGTGCGTCCCACCCCAAAGCGCTCAGCAGATGCGCAACGAGCGCCGTCGTCGTACTCTTCCCATTGGTCCCGGTGATCGCGACGATCGGTGCGGAGTCGCCCCTTTGAGCGCGGGCCTCTGCAAAGAGCGCGAGCTCCCCACCCACCGGAATCCCTTGCGCGCGGGCCGCCGCGACGCAGGGTGTCGTAGCAGAGAGTCCTGGGGAGATCCAGAGACGCTCGACGTTGGCAAGGAGTTCCGGCCCCAAATCGCTCGCCACATGCCATTCGACCTCTGGGCACGCCGCAGAAAGTGCTGAGAAATGGGGCGGTTCCGCGCGACTGTCGGCGGCGCGCACCCGTTTTCCTTGCGCCACCAGCCAGCGCACCATCGCTGCGCCGCTCATCCCGAGCCCCAACACCAGCTCCACGCCACGCTCCTCTTAGCGCAACTTCAACGTCGACAGACCGATCAACACCAAAATAATGGTAACAATCCAGAAACGGACGACCACCTGCGTCTCTTTCCACCCGCCGAGCTCAAAGTGGTGGTGGAGCGGTGCCATGCGCAGAATCCTCTTCCCGCCGCTGTACTTGAAAAACCCCACCTGAAGCATCACCGAGAGCGCTTCGGCGACAAAGAGGCCGCTCATCACAAAAAAGACAATCTCTTGCCGCACGATAAGCGCAATCGTCCCCATCGCCGCGCCCAACGCGAGCGCCCCGACATCCCCCATGAAGACCTGCGCCGGATGGGCGTTGAACCAGAGGAATCCCAGGCCGGCGCCACAGATCGCCCCACACACCACCGCAAGCTCCCCAGCACCGGGAACATAGGGCACCCCGAGGTAACGGGCAAAGACGGAGTGGCCTGCGACATAGGAGAAAATAGCAAGCGCCCCCGTGACCATCACCACCGGCATCACCGCAAGGCCATCGAGACCGTCGGTCAGATTGACCGCATGGCTCGCGCCATTGATCACGAAGTAACCCACGATCACCAGCCCGACGCTGCCCAACGGAACCCCCACATCTTTGAAAAAGGGGACAATCAGCGTCGTATGGACCGGCAACGTCGCGTTCAGTGCCAAGTAGAGGGTCGCCGCAAGCGCAATGAGCGAAGTCCACAGATACTTCCACCGCGCGGGTAGCCCTTTGGGGTCACGATGAACGACCTTGCGCCAGTCATCGACCCAACCAACCATCCCAAAACCCAGGGTCACCGCCATTACCAGCCAAACATAAGGGTTTCCCCAGTCCCCCCACAACGCCACCGACAGGGTGAGCGAAAGCAGAATCAGAACGCCACCCATCGTCGGTGTCCCCGCCTTGACCCAGTGGCTCTGCGGCCCATCTTGCCGAACCGCCTGCCCAAACTTCTTTTCCGCAAGCCAGCGGATCACGCGGGGACCCAAGAGAAACGAAATAATCAACGCCGTAAGCGCCGCGAGCATCGTGCGCAGCGTAATATAAGAGAAGACGTTGAACGCCCGCACCTCTTGCGCCAACCATTGCGCCAACTCCAGCAGCATCCGTTACTCTCCCTGAGGCACGAGCGCTGTGACCACCCGTTCCATGCGACTGATGCGCGACCCTTTGACCAGAACCGCTGTTTGCTCATCCAAAAGAGGGCGGAGATCAGCAAGAAGCGCTTCGAGCTGCTCATAGCTCGCTCCCCCGTCCCCAAAGGCTTGCGCCGCACCGCGAGCCCCTTCCCCCAGCGTCAGGAAGTGGTTCACCCCGCGCGCTTTGGCGTAACGCCCCACCTCTTCGTGGAGCTGCGTGCTTAGGGGCCCAAGCTCCGCCATCTCCCCCATCACCACCACCTTACGCGGCTGCGGCAGCGTCAAGAGCGCGTCGATCGCCGCCCGCATCGCGTCGGGGTTGGCATTATACGTGTCATCGAGAAGAACCGCTTTTGATGCCGTGGTCAACCGCCGCAGCCGCCCCGCAACCGGCGACAGCCCCTTCCACCGCTCGACCGCCGGTTGCCACGGTAACCCCAGCGCGTCGAGCACTGCGAGCGCTGCGGTAGCCAAATCGGCAAAATGGGGGCCAATCCACGGCAGGGTGGCTGTCACCCGTTCGCGCGGCCCAGCCACCTCGAAATGGAGCGCGTCAGGATCGGCCTTTTCCGATAGCAAACGGACCTGTGCTTTTTCGGAGCGGCCAAAGGTGACCACGCGACGGGGCGCGGCGCTTCTTTGCCACGCAGTAAAGTAGGGAGCGTCGCACGGCAAGACGGCGACCCCGTCGACGGCAAGGGTCGTGACGAGCGACCCCTTTTCGTTCGCGATCGCCTCAACGCTCCCCAACCCGGCGAGGTGCGCGCGCAAGGCGTTCAACACAAGCGCCACATTGGGCTCGGCGAGCCGTCCCAACGCCGCGATCTCTCCCGGCTGGTTCATCGCCACTTCGACCACGGCAACCCGGTGGTGGGGTTCGATGCCCAAGAGGGTCAGTGGTAAGCCGATCGCGTTGTTCCAGTTGCCCGGCGTTGCCCAGACCGCTTCCTCACCCCAGATCGCGGCAAAGGCTTCTGCAAGGAGCGTTTTGGTGGTCGTCTTGCCGGCACTTCCCGTAACGGCAACGACCAGCCCCCCCCACCGCCGTCGCCACCACTGAGCGATTCCCCCTAGAGCAGCAAGGGGGTCGGCAACTGGCAAGATACGCTCGGCAGAAACGTTGGGCGCGTCGGGGTGGTTGCGCCAACGCTCCTCTGCAACCACTGCTGCGACCGCCCCTTGCGCGAGCGCCGCGGCGACGAAGTTGTGACCGTCGAACCGCTCCCCCTTGAGGGCGACAAAAAGACGCCCGGCAACGTCACGGCGCGAGTCGGTGGTCACCCCCGTCACCGCGCTGTTGCGCCAGCACGGAAACTCCCGCAGATCGAAAAGGGCAGCGATCTCCGCTAGGCTCGCCCTCATTCATCGCTCCTTTCGCCAACCCTCTCCCGGCGCGCCATCGCCCGCCGCGCCACCTCTTGATCAGAAAAAGGGTATTTCACCCCGGCGATCTCCTGGAAGGTCTCGTGCCCCTTCCCCGCGATCACGATGACATCCTCCGGGACGGCGGCACCGATCGCGTGGTCGATCGCTTCTGCGCGGTCAAGCATCACCGCGCACGACTGTGTTGGCGGAATCCCAGCACGAATCGCTTCGGCAATCGCTGCAGGCGACTCCCACCGCGGGTTGTCGCTGGTGACGATGATGGCGTCGGCGTAACGGGCAGCAGCCTCCCCCATCGCGGGGCGTTTGCCGGCGTCGCGGTTCCCTCCGGCACCAAAGACGACCCAGAGGCGCCCGCCCCGCGCCGTAGCAAGTGATCGCAAGCTCTGCAGCACCTGAGCGAGCGCGTCGGGGGTGTGGGCGTAATCGACGACGACCGCCGGGGCATCGGCAACCCACTCCATCCGCCCGCTGGGGGGGCTGACCTCGGCGAGCGCAGCGAGCGCGTCGGCAAGGGAAAACCCTTCGGCAAGGAGTGCCGCAGCGACCAAGAGGCCGTTCGCCACCTGAAAGTCCCCCGCAGCAGCAAGCTGTAACACCCCCGTCTCCGCCGCGGTCGTGCGCGGGAACAACGGCGCTTTCCTCGAGACCGCCACCGGCACGACCCACCGGCCGCTCTGCCACTGCGGTTTTGCGGTCAAGGTCACCGTCACGACGAAACGTTGCTCCTCTGGGGTGAGTGCCGCCAAAAGCCTTTCGCTTTGCTCGCGACTCCCCACCCACCAGACGGTTCGCTCGAGCTGCTCCTTAGCCGCGTCGCGCGCGGCACGGACGCCCCATTCGCCCCCGAGGGGATCTTCAATCCAGAAGAGCTGATGGCGAAGTTCAGGACGAAAGAGGAAGCGGCGTTTCGCTTCCGCGTAGGCGGCGGTCGACCCGTGGTAGTCGAGGTGGTCATGGGTCAAGTTGGTGAAGATCGCCCCGCGGAAGCGCACCCCATCGATGCGCCGCTCAGCCACCCCGATCGACGAGACCTCAAGACTCGCCGCGCTGCACCCCTCGGCGCGAAAGCGGGAGAGGAGCGTGTGGAGCAGCACCGCCGACGGCGTGGTAAAGCCAGTTGGCACCAAGGCACCGATCCGACCCGCGCCGAGGGTTCCGACGACCCCAGTCGGACGCCCCAACCGATCCAGCGTCTGCGCCAGCCACTGACTCACCGTGGTCTTGCCGTTGGTTCCGGTTACCCCCCACACGGCGAGGTGCGCAGAAGGTTCCCCCAGCCAGCGATGGGCCCACTCCCCCACCCACTCGGTGAAACCGGTCACCTTCCACAGGGGAACTGCTTCTCCTCCTTGCCGCAATTCGGTGCGGGTGATGATGGGCGCCTCTCCTCGAACCCCGTTGGGAAGCGCTTCGGCTTCAGCGATCACCGCGGCAGCGCCGCGATCGAGCGCATCGTCGAGGTAGGCGCGACCGTCTCTGCCGTCATGCGGAAAAGCAAGAAAGAGGTCACCTGGACGGATGAGGCGCGAGTCACTCGCCAATTGGGCGCAAGGGTAGCGCTCACGACATTCGCGAAAGAGCGCATCGAGCGTCAACGGCCAAGAGGTGGGAATGGACACGATTCGATTGCTCTCACCGGTAAGGGCGATCAGCTGCGCGGCGTGCGCCCGCCTGTGACCACCTGGGTCGGCTCGTCGGGCAGCACCCCCAATGCGGGGAGCGCCTGCTGCACGATCTCGGCAAAGGCAGGCGCCGCCACCGTGCCACCATAATAACCCTTTCCTTGCGGTTCGTCGATCATCACCGCCACCACAATGCGGGGATTCTTCGCCGGGGCGTAACCGACGAACGACGAAACATATTTATGGACATAGACCCCATTCTCGACCTTACGCGCCGTACCGGTCTTGCCTGCAGTCGAATAACCGGCGACCTGCGCGCGCACGCCGGTTCCTCCCGCTTCGGTCACCTTCTCCAACATACCCCGGATGGTCCGTGCAGTCTGAACCGAAACCACCCGCTCCGAACAAGAAGGGCGCGATTCTAGCCGAAGAAAGGAGATCGGTAAACGGCAGCCGTCGTTGGCGAGCGCCTGATAGGCTCCAGCGACCTGCAGGAGCGAGGCGGACATCCCGTGGCCAAAGGCCATCGTCGCCACCTCAACCGGCTGCAAGCGGTCGACGGAAAAGAGCCGTCCAGGAGTAGCCCCGCTCAACGGAACCGCAGGGCGCTCGCCAAAACCGAAACGGCGGTAGTGGTGCACAATCGCTTTACCGTCGAGCATCTGGGCAATTTTGACCACCCCGACGTTCGAGGATTTTTGCACGACCTCAGTGACCGTCAGTGGCCGGTCACTTGCGTGCGTATCGTGAATCGCAAAACCGGAGACTTTGATCACCCCGCCGCGCACGTCGATGACGGTTTCAGGACGCACCACCCCTTTCTCGAGCGCAAGCGCCACCAGAATCGGCTTAATCACCGACCCCGGTTCATAACTGTCGGTGAGGGCCCGGTTCCGCAGTTCGTACCAATCGATCGCCGAACGCGCGTCAGGGTCAAAGGTTGGCCAGTTCGCCATCGCCAAGACCTCACCGGTTTTCGCGTCGAGCACGACAGCCGACCCCGCTTTGGCCTGATACTGCGCAACAGCCCCCTTCACCGCCTGCAGCGCCGCGGTTTGAATGCGCAGGTCGAGGGCAAGAACGATATCGCGCCCCGGCTCGGCCGGCTCCAACCACTCCCCCTCCTGGATCGGACGGCCCTGGCGATCTTGCCACCAAACCTTTTTCCCTGCCCGACCAGAGAGGAGACCGTCGAGCCCCCGCTCCAACCCCTCCAACCCCTTGCCGTCAACATCGGTCAGCCCCACCACATTGGCGACGAGCTCACGCTGCGGGTAGATCCTTCGCGGCTCTTTGATCACCCCGACACCAGGAATGCGCAGCGCCATCACCGCGTCGGCCACCTCCTGAGAGAGGTGGCGTTTCAGATAGGCAAAGCGGCTCCCTCCGCGCTGAATCTGCTCCCAGATCCCCTGCGGGGTGGTTTTGAGGAGCCGCGCGAGCGCCTCGACCTGATCATCGGTCACACTATCCCACCGCAACGGATCGACCCAGATCGAGTGGGTGTCGACCGACTGCGCCAAAATCGCCCCGTTGCGGTCGATCAACCGCCCGCGGGGCGCTGGCACCGTCACGACGCGCTCGTAGCGCTGCTCACCCTGCTCCTGAAGAAAATCGCCCTGAGCGGCAACGAGCCAAGCGGCACGAAAGAGCACCGCGGCCAGCAACAGCGAGAAGGCGACAAGGACGGCTGCCAGACGCGGAAGCGGCACCGCCAAGCGGAAAGCGCCCAGCGCAAGATCGTGGGTCATCGTTTTTTCTCCTCCCAACGGCGGATCCGGTCGACGGGCGGAGGCGCCAAACCCACCTGAGCCGCCACCGCTTTCAACCGCTCCGGGCGCTCCGCCGCCGCGTGCGCCACTTCCAATCGGCGCCATTCACTCTCCAGGCGTGCCGTTTTGGCTTTTTCGGCTTCGACCGTTTGAATCAAACCGCGGACCTCATGGTGAACGGTCACGACGGCCACCGCCGAACCGATCACCGCGCCAAAGAGCACGCCATCCCACCAACCGGTACTCACCGCTTTTCAGCCCCCCGCAGCACTGCGGAGCGCGCGCGCGGATTGCGCGCACACTCTTCTGGCGAAGGAACCGCGCGCTTCACCACCCAGCGCATCGCTGGCTGCGGCCGCTCCGCCTCGCGCACGGCAACGCCTGGCGGCAAGGGCGGCAATTCGCACTGCGCCCGCAAAAAGCGCTTGACGATCCGATCTTCCAGCGAATGGAAACTGATCGCCACCAACCGCCCCCCCGACGCCAACCGCATCGCCGCCTGGGGGAGCGCCTGCTCAATCTCCTCTAACTCACGATTGACGTAAATCCGAAGCGCCTGGAAGGTGCGTGTCGCAGGGTGCTGCCCCGGCTCGCGGCGCGGAACCGCCCGCGCAACAATCTCTGCAAGTTGACCCGTTGTAACGATGGGACTTCTCTCCCGCGCGGCGACAATCGCCTTTGCAATCGCATGAGCAAACCGCTCTTCGCCATAGTTCTTGATCACCTCCCTGATCTCGTCCCGGGTTGCGGACGCGAGCCATTCATGGACAGGTGCGCCTTGGGTGGGGTCCATGCGCATATCGAGCGGTGCGTCGAAACGAAAACTCATTCCCCGCTCCGGTGTATCGAGCTGGGGCGACGAAACACCCAAGTCAAAGAGCACCCCATCGACCCGATCGATGCCTAGGCGATCCAGGGCCTCTGCGAGGCGGGAAAACGGGCGGTGCACGATCGTGAATCGCCGATCCTCTGCAGCAAGCTCCAGTCCTACCGCGACCGCTTCCGGATCACGATCAAGAGCGACCAGTCTCCCCTCCTCGCCTAATTGCGCGAGAATCGCTCGGCTATGCCCCCCGCGCCCAAAGGTGGCATCGACGTAACAGCCATGCGGTTGCACCGCAAGCGCCGCAATTGCCTCACGAACCATCACGGGATCGTGGCGGCCCGTCACAGCACCAACCCCTGAAAGGGTTCCGGAAGATCGGCAAACGAGAGCGACGTCATCGCCTCCTGCTGTTTCGCCCACCCCTCCTCGGACCAGAGTTCCAGATGGGTTCCTTGGCCAACCAACCACGCATCTTTTGCCAATCCAGCCCATTGCCGCAGTGACGAAGCGATCAATACCCGCCCCGTAGCGTCGGGCGTCTCCTCCTGCGCAAAACCAACCAGCAAGCGCTTGAGCGCCGCGGCGCGCGGATCAAGCCCAGGCAAGCGAACGATCTCATCGCGAATCGGCTGCCAGACGGTTTGCGGGTAGAGGACGACACACCGGTGGGGATGGGCGGTCAGGACCAGCGGCGCCCCCTCAGGACAGAGGAATTCCCGATGCCGCTGGGGGATCGTCATCCGTCCTTTCGTATCGAGGGTCACCGCGACCGCTCCCTGGAACACGTTTACCCACCCTTCTCCCTTTTATCCCACTTTTTACCACCAACTACCGGACAAATCTACTGTATAAAATTACAAATTGCGTAACATCATCAGCCCACTCCACAGCAAAAAAGGAGCCGGCTGAGCATGGGGTTTCGGGAAAAAAAGAGAGAGAGGAAGCGTCGTTTATGCTTCCCGGCAAACGGAAAAGAGAGGAATCGAAATGCGGAAAGGAGCGAAGTCCGCCACTAAGCCGGGTTCTGTCGCAGGCGGCGAACCGCCAGGGGCAGTCATTCCTCTAGGCCTGACGTCGCCGTCAGGCTCAAGCAGCCAACCCGGAAGCGGCGCGAGCCACGCCATCGCTTCCCTATTCGGCCTTGCTCCGGATGGGGTTTACCGTGCCGGTCCGGTTACCCGTCCCGCGGTGGGCTCTTACCCCACCGTTTCACCCTTGCCTGATCCCGAAAGGATTCGGGCCATCGGCGGTCTCTTCTCTGTGGCACTTTCCGTCGCCTCACGGCGCCCGGCCGTTAGCCGGCATCCTGCTCTGTGGAGCCCGGACTTTCCTCCCCCGTCATCGGACGGCGGCGACTGCCTTGGCGAACTTCGCGAGTCAATTATAAGGGCTCAGCGCGCCGGAACAAAGGCCACCTGCCCATCCTTCTCTTGGAAGGTACCCACAAGGGGACCTAACCCCTCAGGGTTGGGACGCTC